>CALAKE010000243.1 GCA_937922775.1 uncultured bacterium
GCAAGACCACCTGACCCGCCCGTTCACGATCATCCAAGACGCCGATCTCGAGTACGACCCCGAGGAATACGGCCGCCTGCTCGAGCCGCTGCTCGCCGGCCACGCCGACGTGGTCTATGGCTCGCGCTTCCGCGGAGACGTGCGACGCGTGCTGCTCTTCTGGCACACCGTCGGCAATCAGTTCCTCACTTTGGCGTCGAACGCTTGCACCAACCTCAATCTCACGGATATGGAGACCTGCTACAAGGTCTTCAACACCGAGCTGTTTCAGGCGCTGCCGCTTCGATCGCAGCGCTTCGGCTTCGAGCCCGAGGTGACCAACAAGCTGGCGCGGCTCGGCCTCCGGCTCTACGAAGTGCCGATTTCCTACCACGGCCGCACCTACGCGGAGGGCAAGAAGATCGGCTGGCGCGACGGCGTCAACGCCATCTATGTCATCCTGCGTGAGAAGCTTTTCGGCGCCCGCCTGGACATGGACAAAGGGCACATCGCCTTGCACCGGCTGTCGGCCCTGCGCAAGTACCACTCCTTCCTCTGGTCGCAGGTCGCAAAGGACGCTGGCCAGAAGGTTGCGGAGGTAGGCACGGGCATCGGTAACATCGCTCCCCTACTGTTCAATCGCGAGCGTGTCTGGCTGACCGACTACAGCGAGACCTACCTGCGACATCTGCGTGGACGCTACGGGAATCGCCCCAATGTCACGGTCGAAAAGCTCGACATGAACAAGCCGCTGGCCGCAGACAATGCCGCCAATCTGCGTGGCGTTGCCGACACGGTCGTGGCCTTCAATGTTGTCGAGCACATCGAAGACGATCTCGGCGCCCTGCGCACCATTCGCGAGCTGCTGGAAGACGACGGCCGCCTGCTCCTCCTCGTACCCTACGGTCCGCGCCTCTACGGCAAGCTGGACGAGGAGCTCGACCACTTCCGCCGCTACAAGCGCGATGACCTCCAGGCGCTCCTCGAGAAAGCGGGATTCGCGGTAGAGCGGGTCAGCTTCGTCAATGCCCTCGGAACCATCGGCTGGTGGTTCAATGGCCGCGTCCTACGCCGCCGCCGCGTGCCCAATATCCAGGCCCGGCTCAACCAGCTCATCCTGCCGCTGCTTCGGCTCGAGCGCCGCCTCGGCATCCCCTACGGCTTGTCGATCGTCATGGTGGCGCGCCGCGTTGCGAGCCCGCCAAACCAGAGCTAAACTCCCCTTCTCACGCCGGCGTAGCTCAGAGGCAGAGCAGCTGATTCGTAATCAGCAGGTCCGCGGTTCGACTCCGCGCGTCGGCTCTTTGATTCGTACAGAGAGGCCCCGCAGGCGCAACGGCTTGCGGGGCTCGTTTGCGTCCGCAGTGAGTCCGGCCGACGTCACCCGGCGCGTGGCGTGAAAGCCTTTTGCCAGCGTACTCTGCACCTGGACTATCGTGGCTCGAAGAACAGAGTGCCCCAACTCTCGTCCCGCTGATACGTCAGGACCAGCCAGCCGAGCTGAAACCCCCAGCTTTCCACGTTCTCCAGGGCGTCGAGGACCCGCTGTTCCAGCGCCATCGTTTCGGGATCGCACGCCATCTGCGTAGCCGTGACAGGACCGATGACAAGATTCATCGGCTGATCCCCCTGCGTCACCGTGGCAGTGAAGTCGTTGCAGCCGCTGTTGCCGGTCGCCGCGCCCTCTCCGAACGTGATCGTGACCTCGGGCGACGAGGGGGCATCTTCATCCGAGGACAGTCGACGGAGCAGCCATTCCGTCCCGGCCAGCGTGTCGGCGCTCGCGACGCCCATGACCTCGCTTTCCACCTCGACCAGCTCGCCCGCCTGCAAAGTGAACGTCCGGCGTGCGAGCTGGCTCGGACAGCACATGGCGTCTTCGGGCCCGGCCTGAAGGACATCGAGCACAACGCGCCCGGAATCGATCCGGGCCGCCCGGAGCGCGACGCGGTCGCCGATCTCGGCGAGTCCCTGCTGGACGACCCCCTCGCTAGCCCGCGCCATGACCGCGAGGTATCTGAAGTTCCCCGTGCCGCCGGTCGAGTAGGTGAGGTGCACGACGGCTTCCGGTGCCGTGTCTTCGTCGAGATCTCCCGTGAGGTAAAGCCCTTCACTCAGCCAGACAATGGGCATCGAGGCGCCGCCCTCGACGAACGGCTCGCCCTCCCACTTCCCGTTCATGAGAGTGACGCTCTGGCCGTCGAACGGGCCGTACGTTGCGGTCTTCAGCTCTTCAAGCGTTGGAGGACCTGCGGCTTCGATCTCCATGCCGTCTGCCCCGGTGTCCGCTTGAGGCCCGGCGCAGCCCGCAAGCAGAATCGCCATCATTACCGAAAGAAACGTGCGCGTGGACATCATCGGCCTCCTCGGCAGCTAGAACCGTCCGTGAACCCGCCGCCCCGCTGGACGTCGAGACAACACGGACGCAAGTCTCCGCCAACCGCGTCTCCTAAGGCCACGCCGCGCACGACGTCACTGCTCTTGCGTCAGAACGCACTCGAAGGAGGTGCCGTCCGGGTCGGGCTCGCGATAGGTCGCCTCTTCACCCTTGATCCAGATGAATCGGCCGAAGCTCCCCTCGTATCTGGAACCCGATGCGGTGGGAACGAGCGAGCCCGTATCGATCGTGTCCCCCCGTTCGAAGCGGACGCTGGGCAGCTCGGTATCGAAAAAGTACGTCACGACCTCGTTGGCCGGGTTGCCGTCGCAGGCCCAAAACGCGATTCCCGTGGGTTCCTCGAGGAACCAACGCGCCACCAGCTCGCCCTCGCGGCGAAGATAGGAATCCTCGACGCAAGCCCTGAGATCCTCCGCCTTCCAGCACTCGTCCCGACCGCCGATCCAGCCCCTCTGGATCGCGCGCAACTCGTCCTCGGCCTCCGCGGCTCCGGCGTCGAGCCCTCGCACCACCTCGAGCGCCAAGGCATAGCGTTCGGCTACCAGGCGGTCGAGACGTGCAAGGTCAGCGTCCGCGCAGACGAGCTCCTCTGCCGAACTCTCTGCCTTGCTGCAATCGAACGAGGGACCGCTCTGACCTGCCACCGTCGCGGCAACCAAAAAGGGTACTGCAACCAAAATGCGTAGCATGAAGAACTCCTCCACGGTCAGAATCGAGGTTGGGCACTCCCGAAGCGAAGTTAGACGCATAATGGTAGCTACGAGAGAGGTCGACCTCGCGGAGCATGTCCTGGTCGTGGAGGACCTCCTGCGACGTGCGAGCGAGGGAGCTTAGCACACCTCACCCGGTTGACGATTGAAGACCATGTTGATCGGACTCGCCATCGGAATCGTCCTTCTGCGGCACCGGAGGTTGTGACATGATGCTGCTCGCCGACGACGGCTACCGTGTCGCCAACACGTTCCCGCTCAGCCGGCTGCCGATCGACGGCGTACCCGACGGCTCCTGGGTCTTCGCAGACTAGTACTCGTATCAAGCCGCGCTCCTCCTGGCTCTTGCGACCGCCCGGCGGAACTGGGTGCCCGAGAATCGGGAGGCCGGAGCACGAGGCCTTCCAGAACTTCCTGAACACGCTCCTCGACCGCGCCAGAAGATCCGGTCCACGAGGTCGCCGGTGGCCTCGTCGAGATGTGACTCAGAACCCAGAAACAGAGCCAGGTCGATGCTCAGGAATTGGGGCCCACCCCTCCCCGCCTCGTCTCCTGGAACGGCATCGGATTCGATCTGCCTGTCATCCGCTATCGATCCATGCTGCACGGGATCGCCGCCCCCGAACTCTGGCGGTCAGACGGCGAATGGAAGTGGAACAACTGCGGATCGGTTCCGAAGTACCACCCACCTTCCGTACCAGCGCTGATGGCCCCGAGCCTCGTTCGGAGAGCCACCTCGCCAGGACCGGGCGGAGGAAGAGACCTGTCCTCGTAGCGGAGATCACCGGGCCCGTGCAGGAGGAGTACCTTAGCCACGATCGCGGAGGTCCCTGTCGAGTCGTGCAAATCTCACTCAAACACCTCCTCTAGAGGAAAGCTGGTGCGGCAGGATGATAACCTGCCGTGCCTTCCAATGCCTGCATCGGACGCCGGAGGTAGTGTCGAGTCAACCGCTGAACCGAACTTCCCCGTGGCTAGTAACATCTCCTATCTCACCAACTCGACGCTGACAAGGACTGGTAGCGATGGTCTCGCGAATCATGTTGGGTGACATCGTGGTGGACGTGGCACGGAAGGACATCAAGAACCTTCATCTCAGGGTGTTTCCCCCTGCGGGCAACGTGCGGATATCAGCCCCAAGACGCATGAGCCTGGTGACCATTCGGGCCTTCGTCACCTCCAAGCTGGATTGGATCAGGCGACAACAGACGAACATCCGCGAACAGGTTCGAGAGGCACCTATCAAATTCGAGGACCAAGAGAAGCACTACGTGTGGGGGAAGCGACATCTGCTCATGGTCTCAGAACGCAACATGCCACCCTCGATCGAGTTGCGGGACGGCCACATGCTATTGCGGGTGCGGCCGGGAACCGATGAGGACAAGAGGCGCGCTATCGTGGAGCATTGGTATCGCGAGCAGATCAAGGAGGCGGTAGCCCCTCTATTCGAC
>CALAKE010000244.1 GCA_937922775.1 uncultured bacterium
AGCAGAGGAATCCCCATGGTTTCGAAGTAGCCTGGTGTGATCTGCCGCCAGTCGGCGAGTTGAACCGCCTCCTCGTTGCCGAACTGCTCCTCCGTTACGATCGCCATGTTGGTGTTTCCGCCCCGGATCGGGCGCATGCTGACGGCGGAAGCGGAGACCACCTGGGGAAGCGCTTCGATGCGGGGCAGATACTCCTGCAGGAACTGCCACACTCCGTTGTCCTCATCGTACGAGGGGGGAAGGTTGATCCCGAAGGTGAGGCGATTGTCCTCCTGGAATCCCCTTTCCACACCCTGGAGCTCCCCGAAGCTCCGCACCAGCAGGCCCGCCCCGATCAGAAGCATCAGCGACAATGCAACCTCCGCGGTCACCAGCAGAGCGCGCACGTGCCTCGCGCCGCGGCCCTCCGTCCCGCCGCGTTCTCCCTCGCTCAGCGCCCTGGTGAGAGACGTGTGCGACATCTGCAACGCCGGCAACAACCCCGCCAGGAAGGACGCCAGCAGCGAGACGACCACAGTGAAGCCGAGAACTTGGCCATTGATTCCCAGCTCCTCTATGCGCGGGAGGCTGCCCGGCTCAAACGCCCTCAACGCGGCCATTCCCCACACGGCCAACGCCAAACCTGCGATGGCTCCGAAACATCCCAATAGGGCCGACTCGGCGAGAGTGCGTCGCACGATGCGGCCGCGGCTCGCCCCCAAGGCGGCATTGATGGCTATCTCCCGTCGCCGCCCCGTGGCTTTCGCCAGGAGCAGGTTCGCCAGGTTGACGCAGGCGATCAGCAACAGAAACGCGACAGATCCCATCAATATCCAGAGCTGTTGCCTGAGACCTTCCCCAGCGAGCCATTCCTCGGAAGGGATGAAACGAACCCCCATCCCCACATTGTCCTCGGGGTACTGTTCCGCGAGTTGGGCGCATATCGCCTCGAGGTCAGCGAGAGCCTCTTCCGTCGTCACGCCTTCCTTCAGACGGCCGAGCATTCCCAGAATGTGGTTGCCACGGTTCGCCTCCGAATCGCGAACGAGGGGCACGAAGATATCAGCCGCGTCCAGAAGGGGCTCACCGTCCGGAAGAACGCCGACGACCTCGTGCGGCTCGTTGTCAATAAGGAGGCTGGTACCCACCAGGTCTGGCTCGGAGCCCAATCGCGAGCGCCAGAAGTCGTGAGAGAGCAACACGATGCGGCTCTCCGCCTCGGGCTCGTCTTCTCCCGGCCGAAAGGTGCGCCCATGAAGTGGCTCGACCCTGAGCACGCGAAAAAAGCCCGCCGAAACATAGGCCGCGCTGAGCCTCTGCGGATGCTCGTCGCCTGTCAGGTTGACGTATTGCCCGCTGAGGGCAACCAGATCCTCGAAGGTGCGGTTCATCTCGCGGAGGTCCCAGAAGTTGGGTTCCGAGACGGAGATCGTGTCCCAGCCCCGGTCCAGCTTCGTCTCCCAGATGCGCACGAGACGTTCGGGCTCGGCGAACGGCAGCGGTTGAATGAGGATCGAGTGAACAACGCTGAAGATAGCGGTGTTGGCGCCGATTCCCAGTGCCAGGGTGAGGATGGCTATAGCCGCGTAGCCGGGGTTCCTCACAAGAGCCCTGAAACCCGAGCGCAGGTCCTGCATGAGTTCCGTCAAGAGAGCCTCCCGGGGAGCGCGCTGGGGTGGGCGCAGACGTGGTTGTCGGTTGTGTCGAATTCCCCACAGGCCGGCGATGAGCACCTCTCGTGCCACGCGCACTCGTGTTCGGACGGAGCCGTCTCGTGCGGCGATCAGGCCTGAGATTTCTTCGAGGTCATCGCTGACTTCGGCCAGCCTGCCTGGTGGGATGCAGAGGCGCAGATAGAGCCGGGCAAGGGGCCCGAGGCCGCGATGCGACCTCGCCGCTGCCGTCCTCGCAGCTCCCATGACTAGCCGGCCTTATCGGAGTGGAGGGACTCGCGGCCGCGCCAGAGGTGCTCGCGGACTCGCCGGAGCTCGGCGAGAGCCGAACCCCCCTCCTCGGTGAGCTCGTAGAAGCGTTTGCGCCGCCCTCCCTGAACGCTGGTAGGCTCACCCAGCCAAGAAGTGACGAACTTCTTGCGCTCGAGACGGTCGAGAGCCGCATATACCGCCCCCAGGGACACCGAGCGCTCACCCTCTCTCTGCAACACCTCCCAAATGCCTACAGCGTTGGAGCTCTCGTCATCCCAGCTCAAGCTGAGGAGAACCATTTCCTCGAACTCTCCCAGACGTTCACCCTTCATCGAGGCCTCCCTGATTCCACCTTTTCCTTACATTCATGAATTACGATAAACCCCACGGCTCAGTTGCGCAAGCTAGCTAGGAGATGAGATAGAGTCGCAGGGAAATATTCAGCCGGCTCGGTCCTCACATAGGTGGAGAATCCGATGAAGAAGCTCGCGCTACTTTCGTTGCTGCTACTCACGTTGATCTCATGCCAGGGGGAACGAGTCAGTGAATCTTCTGGTGCCGCCAGTGAAGAGGAGATCGCGGCGCACATCGAACGCATCGAAACGTCCCTCATGCCCGCGTTGATCATCTCCGGCGAGCCCGACCAGAGTGCCACCCTGGCCGAGCGCATGGCCTACCACCAGGTCCCCGCGGTGAGCGTTGCCGTGATCAACGACGGCCAGATCGAATGGGCCCGCGCGTGGGGACTTGCTGATGTGGAAGGGGGGTGGCTAGCAGACACCGAGACCCTTTTCCAGGCGGCCTCGATCAGCAAGCCGGTGGCGGCCTTGGCGGCGTTGAAGCTGGTCGATGAGGGCGTGCTCGTGCTCGACGGCGACGTCAACGACAAGCTCACGAGCTGGCAAATACCGGTCAACGAGCACAGCGAGGACAACCCTGTGACCCTGCGGCGCCTCGTCACCCACACGGCGGGTCTAACCGTGAACGGTTTCCCCGGCTACGCCAAGGGCGACGACGTGCCGGGGACCGTGGGTGTGCTCGATGGCGAGGGCAACACCGACCCGATTCGGGTCGACACCGAGCCCGGCACGATCTGGCGCTACTCGGGTGGCGGCTACACGGTGATGCAGCTCCTCGTGGAAGATGCTGCGGGCCAGCCCTTCGCCGACTACCTGCGTGAGACCGTGCTCTTGCCGCTCGGCATGAAACACTCTACCTACGAGCAGCCGCTCCCCGAGACCCTCTGGGCCGACGCGGCCTCCGGCTACAGGGCCGACGGTACCAAGGTCGAGGGAGACTGGCACATCTATCCGGAGATGGCAGCGGCGGGCCTGTGGACGACCCCATCGG
>CALAKE010000245.1 GCA_937922775.1 uncultured bacterium
GAGAAGCGCCCAGTGGTCGACAGGCTCCGAGCGCTGCGTCGAGATCGGCGATCAAGTCGCCGATGTCCTCGATGCCCACCGAAAGTCGGATGAGGCCGTCGGCGATGCCCATGTAGGTGCGTCGTTCGGGCGGCAGGTGGCGATGAGAGCTCATCAGGGGAACCAGTGCATTGCTGCCCAGGTCTCCGAGTGTGGTCGCAGTGCCCCATAGCTCGAATGTATCCAACAAGAGTCGCGCGTCGTCCTCTCCGCCATCGGTGACCTCGAAGGCGACAATGGCCCCATAGTCACCTGACGGGAAAAGACGCTGCAGGACCTCTTTCTCGCGCGGTGTGTCGCGATGTCCGAGCCCGGGGTAGTGCACTCTTTCGACCGCGTAGTGCAGCGAGAGATGCGCGGCGATCTCGCGAGCGTTGGCACATTGCTGCTTGAAACGCAGTGGCAGCGTCTTCAGTCCGCGAAGGATCAACCAGGCAGAAAAGGGGTCGACGATCGTGCCGTCGAGCGTGCGGCGGGCATGCGCCTTGTCGATGAGAGAGGCGGGGCCCGACAGCACGCCGCCAACGAGGTCACCGTGTCCGCCCAGGTACTTCGTGGCCGAGTGCACCACCAATGTGGCGGCATGTTCGATGGGTCTCAGAAGTGTTGGCGGGGTGAAGGTAGCATCCACCACCAGAACCGCCCCTGCATCACGGCTGGCCGGTCCGATCGCACCCAGATCAACAACTCTGACGAGAGGGTTGGACAAGGTTTCCATGTAGACCATCGAGGGCTTCTCGGCACGAATTGTGTTCGTGGCGAAGGGCCGATCACAGAGATCTACATAGATAATCTGCCAGTCGTTCCGGGCGGCAGCATCTTCGAGCCAGATAATCGTGGTCCCGTAGAGGTCACGGTTGGCGATGATCTTGGCGCCGCGGGGCGGATCGACTGCCGCAAAGGCACCTGCAATCGCCGACATCCCTGAGGAGTATGCGAGGCATCTCTCGGCCCCTTCGAGGTCGGCGACGGTTTCCTCCAAGGCTTCGACCGTCGGGTTGTGATAGCGACCGTAGACGTACCCGGGTCTCGCGCCCTGCGTGACCGCCGCGAGGCTCTCGGCATCAGGCTGCTGGAAGGCGGAGCTGGGCACTATCGGTGTCGCACTCGGCGCGCCACCGCGGAGATCGAAGCTCTTGCCGGCGCGAGCGGTGCGAGTATCGATGTGCCAGTCGCCGGAGGAGGCGCCCGCCGCAGACTTCGGCGCCTCGCGATCGCGGCGGTCACGACCCTCGTCTGAGGTCAACTCGCCTCCAAACCTCCCTGAGCGCGCCTAGCCTGACAGGATGTCGGTCATTGCCTGGCCGATCACCGAGGGGCTATCAACCACGGTCACGCCCGCTTCCGAAAGCGCCTTCATCTTCTCGGCCGCTGTCCCCTTACCCCCGGCGATGATGGCACCCGCATGTCCCATGCGCTTTCCCGGGGGTGCGGTACTGCCAGCGATGAAGGAAACGACCGGCAAGGGATAGTCATCGGCGATTACGGCTGCGGCCTCCTCCTCCGCGGTGCCACCGATCTCGCCGATCATCACGACGCCCTTGGTGTCCGGATCTTCGGCAAACATCTCCAGGCAATCGATAAAGGAAGTCCCAGGCACCGGATCCCCTCCAATGCCGATGCTGGTCGTCTGCCCCAGGCCGAGGCGGGTCAACTGGTCGACAGCCTCGTATGTGAGGGTGCCACTGCGCGAAATGACGCCGATCGACCCTTCCTGATGGACGAAGCCCGGCATGATACCGACTTTGGCCTTCCCCGGCGAGATCACGCCGGGACAATTTGGACCCAGAAGCCTCGTTCCTCGAGACTTGCAGTACGCTACGACATCGACCATGTCGAGGGCGGGAATGCCCTCGGTGATGCAAACCGCCAGCCGCACTCCGGCGTCAGCCGCTTCCTTGACCGCGTCGGCCGCGAAGGCGGGGGGCACGAAGATCATTGCGACGTCGGCACCTTCCTTGTCGACAGCTTCGCTGACCGCGTTGAAGATGGGGATCTGCTCCTCGAAGAGCATGCCACCCTTGCCCGGGGTTACTCCTGCCACGACCTGTGTGCCGTATTCAATGCACTGGTTCGTGTGAAATGTCCCCTCGGAACCGGTGATCCCCTGCACCACGATACGACTCTCGCCATCAACCATGATGCTCATTGGCTCATCTCCACAGCCTTGCTCGCAGCTTCGTTCAGGGTTTCAGCGACGCTGAACTCGAGGGAAGACTCTTGCATCAATCTTCGGCCTTCTTCGGAGTTGGTGCCTTGCAGGCGAACAACGACGGGCACGTTGACCTCCACCTGCTCGAGCGCCTCGATAATCCCCTGGGCAACGCGATCGCAGCGAACGATGCCCCCGAAGATGTTGATGAGCACTGCTTGCAGGTTGGGGGCCTTCATCAGGATGCGAAAGGCGTTCGCGACGGTCTCCGCCGAGGCACTGCCCCCAACGTCGAGAAAGTTCGCCGGCTCGCCACCCGCGAGCAGGATCTCGTCCATGGTGGCCATCGCCAAGCCGGCGCCGTTGACCATGCATCCAATGGTGCCGTCCAGGGCAATGTAAGAAAGATTGTGCTCCGAGGCTTCAACCTCGAGCGCGTCCTCCTCCGAGAGATCGCGCAACTCCACGAGATCCGGCCGCCGGAAAAGCACGTTGTCGTCGATGTTGATCTTGGCATCGAGAGCGACGACCTCGTCATCGGCCGTGATGATGAGGGGGTTGATCTCGACCAGCGACGCATCGAGATCCTTGAACAGCTTGGCGAGCTGCAAAATCACCTTCGCCGCGCCACGTTGTGCCACGCCGGAAAGGCCGAGGTCGTACGCCAAGCGTCGCGCCTGAAAACCCTGCAACCCCCAACCGGGAGACACGAGCTCACGCTTGATGGCGTCGGGATTCTCGGCCGCCACTTCTTCAATGGACATGCCGCCTTCCGCCGAGGCGATGACCACGGGACACTGGGCACTGCGGTCGAGGGTCACCGCGAGGTATAGCTCATTGGCGATGTTCGCACCCGCCTCGATCAACACGCGACGCACCGACACACCCCCGGGGCCGGTCTGCGGGGTCACGAGCGAGGTGCCCAGCATATCCTTCGTCAGAACTTCCGCCTGCTCGGGGCTGTCGGCCAACTTGATGCCGCCACCCTTACCACGCCCGCCGGCGTGGACCTGGGCCTTGACGGCGACTCGCTTCGAGCCCTTTCCCATCAACTCTTCCGCTACGGCACGCGCGGCGGCCGGGGTATCAGCGACCCCGCCTTCGGGCACGGTGATGCCTTGCTGCTGGAACAGTGCTTTCGACTGATATTCATGCAGCTTCATCGGGATGCCATCGGGTTCGGCCGGCTGCGGTAGACGGCCGCGGCCAGCGTTAGCTTGATTGCCTCTCCCGGCAGGAAAGGCCAGAGCGCCATCCAGAGAGCCTGCTCGAACGGCACCCTCATGAACAGAACGAAATGAAGCAGGCCACAGGTGAACACAAGGGCCGCGGCGCCCGTCATGAGCGTCAAGGTACGAGCCATCGAAGCCGGTTGCCCACCGAGGAACGTTCCCAGCAGAAACGAGGCCAAGATCATTCCCATAACATAGCCGCCAGTCGGCCCGGTGAAAGCGACGAAGCCACCCTGCCACCCTGACAACACGGGCAACCCGAAGGCAGCAAGGCCAGCGTAGATCATGATGCCGCTCACGGCTCTGGAGCTGCCGAGCCAGGCGGCGCCGAGATAGACCACCATCGTCTGCAGAGTGATGGGCACGGGC
>CALAKE010000246.1 GCA_937922775.1 uncultured bacterium
CGTACTGCTCACCTTCCACCGCGTAGTCGTACCACCAGAATTCGGTATAGGGCAGGTAGAGTGCGAGGGCGGCGGAGCGCACCCCGGGCAACGCTCGGATGCGCGTGAGGAGCTCTTCGTGGAAGGCGTCAACAGCCTCGAACTCCTCGTACCGCGGCCGCGGCAGGCGCGTCTCGAAGGTGAGGACATTCTCGGGAGTGAATCCGTGGTCGACGGTCACGAGATCGTAAAAGCTCTGCAGCAGCAACCCGGCGCTGACCAGCAGAACCACCGCGAGGGCGACCTGCGCCACAACGAGCCCGTCTCGCAGGCGACCATGGCGCGCGCTGCCGGATGCTCCCCTGGATCCTCCGCTGAGCCCCGAGATCAGGTTCGCCCGTGAGGCCCGTCGCGCCGGCAAAAAGCCGACAACCAGCCCCACCAAGGCAGCAATGCCGAACGTGAAGACGAGCACGCCGGCATCGACGCCGATTCCCTCCTGGCGCGGCACCGAAACGGGGCTGAACGCGACGAGCGTGTCGGTGAGGTAGACCGCCAGCATCAGCCCGAGGCCACCGCCGACCAGACTGACCAGAGTGCTTTCCGTCAAGAGCTGTTGGGCGAGTCGCCCGCGCCCTGCGCCGAGTGCGGCACGCACGACGTGCTCCTTCTCACGCCCCGTCGCCCGCGTGAGCGTGAGGTTGACGACGTTGATGCACGCGATGAGAAGAACTCCGATGACCGCACTCATGAAGATCAGCAGCACGGGACGCACCTCTCCTACCAAATGCTGATGCAGCGTGATCATGCCCGAGCTGAACTCCATCTCACGGCCTCGGCTGGCTATGAAGGTTACCGTCTGCGCCGCGAGCTGTTCTTCCGCCTGCTCTCGGGTGAGACCGTCCCTGATACGGCCCAGAAGCTGGTAGTTCCACGAACCCGGCCTGCGAAACACTCTGGCCATCGGCAGCCACAACTCTTCCCTCGTACTGGGGAAGGAAAACCCGGAAGGCATGACGCCCACGATCGTGTGCTGCTGGTCGTTGATCGTGATGGTCTGGCCGATCGTATCGGGGTTGCCGCCGAAGCGGTCCTGCCACAGCCCGTGGCTCAGGATCACCGCATCGGGTGCGCCGATTTCGTCATCTTCCGCAGTGAAGTTCCTGCCGAGGATCGGCTGCGCTCGCAGTAGAGGGAACATGCTGGCCGCGACATACGCGGCGCTCATGGGTTCTGCCGCCTCACCGAGGTTGACGATGATGCTCAAGCTGCCCTCGGCGCCGAAGTCCTCCCATGCAGCGATGTCCTCGTAGACGGTCTGTGCTTCCCGCCACGCCTCATAGCTCGGCCAGGTGGTGCTGAAGCGGAACCATGAATCGTCACCGCCGAGCTCGAGGATCCCCTCCACCATCTCCTTGGCTTCATCGTTGACCGGCGCGAAGTCGAAGACCATGAGGCGGTCGGGGTCTTCGTACTCGAGTGGGCGCAGGAGCACGGCGTTCACGACGGTAAAGATGGATGTGGTGGCGCCGATGGCTAGCGCCAACGTCAGCACCGCCGCCATGGTCCAGCCAGGTTCCCGCACCAGCGTGCGGACGGCGTAGCGAAGGTCCTGCGTCAGCGTGTCGATCATCGATGCTCGTCTCTTCTCTGGGGAGCGAGACGGCGGGTTTACAGACCGCTTCAATTCGCGGCGTCGCTTCAAGCTGGGACCGACCGATTGCCGGAGTTGACGCCAGTACCAGATGCGGGCGTGGAGGCGGTCTTGCATGCGACTGCGGCTGCCCCGATGGCTGTCCTGCCGGCTGCCTTGCGTGCGGCCGGTCGAATCGACCCGGCTGGCGAACTGCTCCGCCAGATCGCCGAGGATGACCTCGCGGTCCTGGGCCGTGAGAACCATGCTCAGCAGCCTCTCGGCAATCCGTGGAGTGCGCATGCTCTTCATTTCAAATCGGGCTCGAGCTCGACCCCCTCCCACATCCGCGCCATCGCCTCTCGAGCAGCGGCCAGAGCGGATGCCCCCTCGGCGCTGACGGAGAAATGCTTCTTCGCACGTCCACCCCGTTCCGGCGTGGGAGCGGTCAGCCAGGATTCGACCAATCCGCGTCCTTCGAGCCGATCGAGAGCCGCGTACACCGCTGCGATCGATACTGACCGCCCGGCACGCTCCTCGATCTCCTCACGAATCGGAACCCCATACGCGCCTTCGCCGAGCCTCACCAGGGCCAGCAACACGAATTGTTCCATCTCATTGATGTTGAGTTCGCTCATGCATTCCACTCTGGCATATATTTATTCTGGCCGCAAGAAGATATCTGTGGACTCGTGACCATCAGAGTAGGGGAGGAGTCCTGTGTCCTGGAGCCCCAAGGATCTTGACGCATCGTGGAAGGTCGACCTTGAGGAGGCATCGATGGGAAGGGTAGTCTTTACGGTAAAGAGTAAAGATCAACTCCCCGTGGAGGCCGCCATGCGCACCAGCAGGCTATCCAGCAAGGGCCAGGTCACGATCCCCAAGGAGATCCGTGACGCACTCGATCTAGTGCCCGGTGATCGAGTTGGCTACGAGCTCGACAATGGAACGGTGAAGCTGAGCCGGATCGACCCCTTCGACCTTGCTTTCCACGACGCCCTCGCCGATACCCTCGACGAATGGGCCAGTGCCGAGGACGAAGAGGCCTTCAGTGATCTGTGATCCTTGGGACGTGGTAGTCGTTCCCTTCCCCTTCGTCGAGAGGCCAGGCGCCCGCCGACGACCAGCCCTCGTCTTGAGCGGCCGGCCGTTCAACCGGGCCGGAAACACCGTTCTCGCCATGATCACCACCCAGGGACATCGGCCATGGCCAGGCGACGCTGAAATCGCGGATCACGAGGCGGCTGGCTTGCACACTCCCTGCCTCATTCGCCTCAAGCTCTTCACGCTAGATAACCGCATGCTGACGAAGAGGATCGGGAGCCTCGGTCAAGAGGACAGGGTGGCGGTTCTCTCCGAGCTTCGCACGCATCTCTCCTGAGATCCCGGGACGAGCGCGTGGGTTTGACGGGAGCTCGAGCGTCAGACTACTGCCGATCGTAGAGCACGACCTCCTCGGTACGTTCAGCGATGAGCTTCTGGACGTGGGCGACAATGATGTCCCGGCGCTCCAGCAGCCCTTCAATCTCCGGCCCCGTTAGTGAGTGTCCGATCCGCTCCCGGATCTGGTCCTCGCCCAGGGCTTGTAGCTTCTCCCAGAAGCCGCGCTCGACATAGATCACTTCGGCGAGATGTTTCGGCTCGAATCTGCTCTGGAAGGCTCGAGAGTGGTCGATCATCCATAACTTCCACTCAGAATCGATAACGATGTCGCCCATGTTCCGATCGATGTTGCCGATGAGATCGTCGAACAGATACATCGCCTGCACCTGTTGCCTCCATCCGACGACATCCGAAGGCTGCAGCCCCTTCTCCCGGCGCTCAGTCTCTGTCATCGAATTCTCAAGCCACATCTGGAGCGAACCCTCGGTTCGCCTAGGCTTGCGGATTACCGTCGGTGGGACGTTATCGAGGCCGAGCAGGAGCGACAGTTCATAGGCGGCGTACTCGAACATGTAGAAATCACGAAGCTCCATGACGCGGGTGCCGTCGCTCAGCCGTACCCTCTTTGCCGTCTCGTCGATGTCCTTGAAGGTGGCATGGAGACGAACGCCATCCTTTTCAAGCAAGGCC
>CALAKE010000247.1 GCA_937922775.1 uncultured bacterium
GGTCTCGACGTTGTACAAGGGCCCGTGCGTCCAGCCGACATCGTCATACGGCCGCGTGTCGTTGGGGTTGTAGAACTGGGTGTCGAGCAACATGTCGGCGGCTCGGGAGTACGGCTGGTCCATGCGCACGACGTAGCTGCCGGCAGCGAAGTCCTGGTCTTCCACACTGAATACCGTGTCAGCCCTGCTGACCTCGATCCCGTGGCGTTGCAGCAGGCTCAACAGGCGCGCCTGTTGTCCCGGACGGGCGTCATCTCCCGGGAACACATAGGCCGCAGGACCTTCTGTGGTGGCTTTGGCTACCGAACGCTGGCTCTTCAAGAGGAAGTGCTCGAGAAACTCCTCACGGTGAGCAGCAACGTAGTTCATCGCGATCAGAATCGCGCTCTGTTGCAGGTTGACATTGTTGCGGATGCCCCACATCACCTGGCGCAAGGGTGTGCTCGGCCGCGACCAGTTGCGATCCACGTTGCTCGAGATGACGCGTGTGCTGCCATCGCCGGCACCCTGGGTCTCGTAGAAGCGCCCAATGGAATTGCGCATGTTGGCGATCCAGAACATGTAGTTCGGGGCCCAGCCATCGTAGAAATCATGGGTGTAGACGCCCGGCACGCCGAACGCCGTCATGTCCTTCACCTCTTTGTAGGCGATGTTGTTCCACTCGTTGATGACGATTGGATCGACCCAGGCGTTGTAGGGACCACGTCCGGTCGATACATACAGGTGCGAAGCCGACTCGTGCAGGTCGTGCATCACGGTGGGCTTGAACTCGAGGAAGGTGTTCAGAACGTTCTGCGTCAGCTTCAACGATAGCCCCATGCCGTCGCGATTGTTGTCGTGCGCAACGTACTGCCCCCAGTACAGGAGGCGACGCGGCACGACCGCCTCGGGATCTTTGCGTGGCGCCATGGAAACGTCGACCTGCTTGGCGCGCCCGTCGACCTCGATGACCGGTGTCACCATGACGATCAGGCTGTCACGTATGGCCCTGATGAACGGAGATTCTTCGACGGCCAGGCGATAGACGAGCTCCATCAGCATCTCGGGTGAGCCGGTCTCGCCGGAGTGGATAGCGCCCGTAGCCCAGTAGATCGGCTTAGCGGTCTGGATGAGCTCCTTCGCCCGCTCGTCGCTGAGCTCACGCGGGTCGGCCAGACTGGCGAGCTTCGCCTTGTAGGCATCGAGCATCGAGAGCGTCGCCTCGCTGCCCACGATGACCAGGATCATTTCGCGGCCTTCTTCGGTCTGGCCGATCGATATAACTTCAACCCGGTCGGACGCGTCCGCCACGGCCCGCATGTAGCGGTGAATGTCGGCCGGATAGGTGAGAACGTCGGCGGCCCCGGAAATGTGCCCGAGGAAATCTAGCGGCGTCGGCACGGTATCCGAAGCGGGCAGATGATCGACCAGAGGGGTCAGAAAGAAGGGCTCGGTCGTGAACTCCTTGATCTTGGCTGTGTACCGCTCATCGATCGCCTGCTGCTGGGCCGGCGAAGCGTCGGCAAAAAGCGACAGCAGAAGCGCCACGATGATGACGATGCTTACATGGGCCGCCCGGTAGAGACCTGAAGAATCGGGACACCGAGACGAGTCAGAATGAGACAAGGCGGGGATGCGCATGCGGGCTCCCTGGTCGATCGGCGTTGCCACGCAGACGACCTACGATCGCGTTGATCGCTTCATTCCGGGTGGCACGCGTTAGCGAGGATGTTCGCCGGTAGAAAGTGCGGACGCGGCTCAGGCGTAAGGTACCCGATGCCCCTGACCAAGACAACGAGACGCAGCGCGGCTCGATTCCATCCTCGCTCTGCGGATTTTGAAATCTGAACCTAGGGAGGATCGACAGACGAGCCTGGGGCCGGGAGCTCGAGGGTCTTGAGAGGGGTATCAAACTCGATGCCCACGAGAAAGCCGTCGCGCTGTTCCTCGACCCGGCGAACCACTCCCCACGTCAGATCGGGGAAGATCTCGCCGGCGGCATCGGAAAAACGAACCAAGCAGCGCGTATGCTTCGGGGCGCCGTTGGGAATGACTGCTCCCACTCCTCCTCGGCTGACGTCTCGAGCAAACGCGTCGATCGCGGAGGGAGGCACCTTACCCCCCGTCGGTTGTATGGCGATCATCAGCTTGCACTGAGAATTGATTCTCGGAAACACGCGACGATCAGGTAACTGCGATATTTTCATGGCAACCCCTGCTGCACGGACTCCTATTCTGCTCACCCTTGGCCACTCACAGGTAGCCCCTTTCCACCATTGTGTTGGCATCCCAACCAACGTGACGTGGGCCAGAATTCCGAGTCTCGCGAGAAGGGGTCTCAAGCCAGATGCTCACGCGCTGGTTTCGCACCTTCCCGCTAGCCCGCAAGGAGCGCCGTCCGTTGTCGGGAACGGCGATCGTCAGTAGAGTCTTTGCGGACAATCCTCAGGCGTTCCCCCATAGCCTGGTTCTGGAGAATCGCCTGCTTTCATCAAGATATCCGGCAGAGAGGCCGGAAGAGGAGCTACGAAGAGATGAGAAGCTTGAACCAGTGGTGCGCCGCGATGGCGGTGGTCGCCCTGTGCGCCATCATCGGCAGTCCCGTGGCTGCCGTAGACGTCCAGGACACTCGTATGCTGGCACAGCCGGCAGTTAGCTCGACGCACGTCGCTTTCGTCTACGCCGGCGATTTGTGGAGCGCTCACCTCGACGGTAGCTCCGTGATCCGGCTGACCACGCACCAAGGCGTCGAGAGCCGGCCGCGCTTCTCTCCCGACGGCGGCTCGATCGCGTTCTCAGGCCGGTACGACGGCAACCTCGATGTCTTCGTGGTGCCTGTCGAAGGCGGGATACCTCAGCGGCTGACCTGGCATCCTGGCGGCGATGTCGTGCAGGATTGGACGCCCGACGGATCAGCAGTGTTGTTCACCTCCGGTCGGTCCGTTCACACCAATCGCTACACTCAGCTTTTCACGGTTTCGATCGCTGGAGGCATGCCGGAGAAGCTCCCGATCCCGTATGCGACAAAAGCTGCTTTCTCCCCTGACGGGGGGATGATCGCCTACCAGCCGCTCGGAGATGCGTTTCGGCAGTGGAAAAACTACCGCGGCGGCACGGTCGCGAGAATCTGGCTCTACGATCGGGGCGACCATTCTGTGGTGAAGGTCCCGCAGCCGGGAGGCCGCTGCAACGACACCGATCCCATGTGGATCGGGGGTACCGTTTACTTCCGTTCCGACCGTAACGGCGAGTTCAACCTCTTCTCCTATGACCCGGGATCGGAACAAGTTCAGCAGCTCACTTATCATGAGGACTATCCGATCATCGAGGCTTCAGCCGGTGGCGGAAGGGTCATCTACGAGCAGGCGGGTTACCTGCATCTCTACTCGCCCGACTCCGGGGCACGCACCGGGGAGAAGTTCACGGCGGGAGTCGCCGCTGACTTGATCGAGAGGAGGCCACGCTGGGTCGATGGCGCCCAGTATCTGCGTAGTGCCGACCTTTCCCCCAGCGGTGCCCGTGCTGTTTTCGAGTACCGCGGCGAGATCATTACCATTCCAGCCGCGAAGGGTGACCACAGGAATCTGACCAACTCCGAGGGCGCCCACGACCGTTCCCCCGTTTGGTCGCCCGATGGGCGCTGGATCGCCTACTTCTCCGATCAATCCGGAGAATACGAGCTCCATTTGATTGACCAGCTCGGCAAGGAGACGCCGCGCCGAATCCCCGTCGAAGGCGCCGGTTTCTACCAGGAGCCACGCTGGTCACCCGACAGTGCGTGGATCGCCTATCAAGACAACGCTCTGCGCCTGTATCTACTCAGTGTCGCGAGCGGGAGCATCACCGAGGTTTCCGAGGATCCATACTACGGACCATCGCCTCTCAACGTCATCCACATGTCCTGGTCGCCCGACTCGCAGTGGATCGCGTACACGCAAAGGACGGAGGCGGACTTCCGCCGCGTTTGGATCTACTCGGTAGAGGATGGCAGCTCGCATCCCGTCACCGACGGGCTCAGTGACACGTCTGAGCCCGCCTTCGACGCAGGCGGCAAGTACCTGTACTTTCTCGCCTCGACCGACGCCGGGCCCGTGCGCCAGTGGTTCGCCATGTCGAATGCCGACATGGACGCGAGGAGCAGCGTGTATCTGGCCGTCCTGCCCAAGGGCGTCGATTCGCCTCTCAAGAAAGAGAGTGACGAAGAGGAGGTGAAGGAAGAGGAAACGGATAGCGAGGAAGCGGACGCGGAGAGTATGGAGGGTACTGCAGAGAGCGCCGCGGACGAGGAATCCGCAGATGAGGACCTGGTCATCGACTTCGACTACCTCGACCAGCGCATCGTCGACCTACCCATCGAGCCGGCCAACTACTCCGACCTGCAGGCCGGGGCGGATGGCCACATCTATTACATCCACAGGGAGGGTGGACAAGGGCCGTTTGGTGGCCCCGGCAGCCTGCGGCGCTTCGACCTCGCCGAGCGCGAGGAGGAAACGCTGGCCGAGGGGATCCTCGGATACCAACTCAGCGCCGACAACTCGAAGGTGCTGGTCGTCATGCCTGGCAATCGCTGGCTCATAGCCGGGACACGGGGCAAGATCGACCCGAGTAGCGGCCACCTGTCGACCAGCAGTCTGCAGGTGAAGATCGATCCGGTGGTCGAGTGGCGGCAGATCTTCCAGGAAGCGTGGCG
>CALAKE010000248.1 GCA_937922775.1 uncultured bacterium
CGCCTCATTGCTTCCTGCTCGAGGGCGGCCTGGAAGATCTGGATGTAGTGCCGCAATTGTCGAGAGGAACGGCGCAGTAGTTGTTCCCCCTCTTGTTCGAGAAGAGTGATGTCCGCACCGCTCCCGCTGCGGTCCGCAATCAGGTCGGTGAGAGCGAGCAGATCACTCCGCTGCTGTCCGGCCAAATCGCCGATGCGTGACCGAATGACATACAGGTCCTCTCCTTCGGCCGTCGCGACCGTGTCGATGAGCTCGACAAGCTCATCGTCGGTCTGCCTGATGCGATCCACGAGTAGCTCGGCCTCGTCAACCTGATCAGGCGCGGGCTGCGCCTCCGTGCCGGTGCCGGAACCCGGGTCCTGCGCCCACCCGGGAACGGGCAGAGCGAGTAGGGTGACGCAAATCGCAAGGATTCGTAGGAATTCCATCTTCATCTCGGAAATACTCCCTTGGAAACCATCAGGGACGCTGCCCCGGGCCGGGCTGGAAATCAGCCTCCAAAGATCACCGCCTCGGGTATCTCGAACCGCTGATCCCCGATGCGGACTATGAACAAGTCTGCCTCTTTCTCCACTGTGAGCTCCGCGTCTCCGTCGGCCTCGCTCCAGTCGAAGGATGTGAGCTTACCGTCCTCGAAGAACAGGACACGGTTGCCGCCATCCGGCCAGAAAACCTTCACATATCCGTTGCCGTCTCCTTCTCGCACGACGCCGAACTCGCATTCGCCCATCGGCTGACCAGCCTCACGAGCGCATGGGATGCTGCCGATCGCGTGAAACTCCGTGCCCGGCACGAGGGCGTCGACTCGATCGTGCTGGTCGACGTCTCCACTATCGCTGGCGGCGATTTCCACGGTCAGCGTGAAGTTCGCCGTTTCCGGCCGACGCGCGGCGCTCCGCATGAGGTAGACACGGATGGTGTAGTCACCGGTCTCCGGTAGTGTCCCCTCGTACGAGTTTTCATTGACCGAGCCGTTGAAGAACCCGACCTCGGTCTGGCCGGGGGCCATGAGGTTGAAGTAGTTGGCAGTATTGTCGGTGGCCATGGTCACGGTCATGGCCTGGCCGGCCCTCGCGCCGATCTTGTAGTCCACGATCTCGTATCCTGTGATGCTCCCCTGGATCGCCGTCCCCGTGGTTCCCGGCTCGAACTGAATCCGCTCCGCCTGAATCTCCCGGTCCTGCGCGAGCCCCAGCGTCGCCGAGAACACAACTGCCGTGGCAAGCGCCGCGGACGACAAGCTTGCGTACCCCATTATCCATTCCTCCTTCGCGCGGGGCTCAGGCTCCGGCGCGCAAGCTCCCCGTTCCGATCAGGACGTGAGAACGTCGTATGAAACAACCTGCCATCGGTCCTCGCGCTGCTCCCACAGCAGGAGCAACACAGGCCCATGGTTGCCTGCGCGGCGCAACTGGAAGATCTGGGCGCGGAATCGACCCGTTTCCACGGCCCCCGGCTCGACGTAGAAGCTCCCAGTGGCGCGGTTCCCACAGTCGAACGCGTGCGCCATGTGATCGGGCATGGTGACCAGGGTATAGGCCTCGGATCGCGCATGCTCCATGAGGTGCAGCTCCGGGTTCCATGGTGGGGCGGCCCGGAGCTCATCCTCGAGATCGTCCGCCTGCTCGACGGTTTCGCCGATCTCGCGCAACATGTCGCGGAAGCGCGCGCGCGTCTCTCGCGTTCCCTCTGGCGGCCCCTCGTCCTCGTGCAGGTAGAGAGCGACACACGGATAGCACCGGGGTGAGAAGTACTGCTCCGTCGCATCGTAGTCGCGCTCTACGAACCAGTCCTCGAGAAGCTGGCCGGCGACTCGCTCGAACTCCGGGTCGGCGGGGGCCGTAGGAAGGCCACCGGCATGAGTTCCCCATGGCCCGTTCTCATCGAGATGCAGGAGCGCGTCGATATCAGGCTCGACGTCGACGTGGAACGAGATGATCTTCCAGTAACCGGCTTCCTTGGCCCAGAGTGTCATCAAGTCGACTTCGAGATCACCCAGCCTCTGGATCCTCATCGAGGCCGTGAAGTGTTGGCTGTGCCGGTCACGCCCGGCATCACCTTCCGCGGCTCGCGGCGCCCGACAGAGCATGGATCGCGCAACGCCCTCGGGCACGGCGACGATCTCGAAGATGCTCTCCATGGGATGGTCTCGGGCAACCAGACGACTGGTGGGAAGTGGGAGTGAGGAAACCGAATGGTCCAAGGTTGTCGTCAGCCCGACCTCCTCGGCGACACGCGTGAGATTGCGGATCAGACGAACGGGCGCCATGAGCGAATCCGCCGCATTGTCCTCGAGCTCGAGCACACACGGGTACGCGGTCGCTGAAACATAGCCCATGGCCTCTGGCACATCCCGTTCTATGAACCAAGCGGTCAAGAAGTCGGCTACCCCTTCTTCTACCGGCACATCGGCTGAGAGGCGGGGCACGGGAGGCACGGCGGAAAGTGCGTTCCGTGCCCGAGCAACCTCCTCTTCCTCGTCCTCGGCAAGAGAGAGCCCGAAGAGATAACGCCACCAGTCTCGCAGGCCGGACCAGCGACCGACGTGGCGAAGGTAGTTGCCGCCGGCGCGAACGTCCGAGTTTGCTGTCGTGAGATGGCCATCGAACAGAACGACCGGGAAGGCCGATGACCGGTAGTCGACATCGATATCGGCACGGACACCGTCATCGGCGATCGAGATCTGGATCGATGGCGCTCCTCCCCGCTGGCGGTAGTTGATCGGGAACTCGACGTGGAAATGGGTGTTGTCCATACCGCGGCTGAATTGCTCGCTTTTCTCCAGTACGTCGACAGCATCGCGTCGCAAAACACAGTAGATGCGGAACTGGTAGTCGCCGCGGACGCCGGGCTCGTGTCCTCGGATCGTCTCGATCGTGTCCACGAGCTCCAGGGCGGTGCCCAGCGGGGTGCCTTCGTGATCGGTGAGCTCCGACAACAGGAGCGCGTGGGTAACCGCTTCGAAGGTCGAGCGCTCGGATACCGACATATCGTCGTAGAACGACTCTGCCAAGCTTTCACCGGTCACCTCGGCGTAGCGCCTGGCGAAGTCTTCAAGGAGACGCCGCTGCGCCTGATCCAACTGATCGTAGCCGGCCCCGTACGGCACGTCGCTATCCGGGGCTGCGGCCTCGCTGCTCACCGGTGGCGGCCCACTCGCGCAGGCAGCGACCCCGGTCAAACCGACAACCGCCACCAGGGCGAAGCAGACCGTTCCGCGCAGTCTTTTCCTCGTGTCGAGAGGAGGATGAACAAGCATGTCTATCTCCAAATTTGCTTTTTGTCGGCGGTCGCGCGATTTTCCGTCATTGCCAGTCAAGACGCAAATATCGTCGCGGACTCTCGTTCAAAAAGTGAAGTTGAAGCCCAAGATCAAGGTGATGCGCGAAAACCCCACCTCCACTTCATGTGGCAACGTGGCCGGGCGAAACGGGTCCTCAGGGTCGCCTTGGATCGTGTCGCTGGCGAAACCGATGTCGGCACCGACGGTGATGTCCTGCCCCTGGAAATCGAAGGTTGCGCCACCGCTGACATGGTAGAGGTCCCACTTCGAGAGCGTCAGGTTGGCCGCGGGATCCCGGCTGGCGCCGCTGAAGTCGGTGTGAAAACCGGCGTACATCCGGATGCCCGAATCGAAGAGATGCTCCGTCCCGACGCCCACATTGATGACGCTGTCGAGAGCTTGATTGACGGACGGATCGATCATCTCGCCGGTGCTCTGGGCCGCAAATGGCTCGGCCTTCACGACCTGGTACAGGCCGATCGCCTCGAACCATTCCACCGACAGATGGACGGCTGTAGCCCCAAAGGCCCTCGACGCGCCCCCGGCGATCGAGAAAGGCGATCGGTATTCCGCCTCCACGTTGTGTTGAATGTCGGTGGCGATGAACGTGAGCGGGTTGCCCTCTGCGTCGACCGTTTGGCCAACGATGGTCTTGTTCGAGGTCACGTCGCCGCTCCCGTACAGCCCCAGGCCCCTAGTCGTAACCGCTACGCCCAGATTCCAATCGGCGATCTGCCCTGCCGCTCCGATCTTCCAGACCAGACGCCAATCGTTGTACTTGTACCCACTGTTCGCGTCGAGAACGGCCGCGTAGTTTTCGGTGGTGAGAACCTGAAGTAGCCCGTCCGTCGCCGACTTCTGGCTACGACTGACAACGAAGGTCGAGACCCCGACTCCGAAGTTCGGCCGCGCGCGCCAGGACCAGGTTCCGCCTACCCAATACTCGTTCAGCTCCGTGTGTAGGGAAAGGGAGTTGCTCACGAGGCTCACCGCGGGCAGGTGGAAGAAATCTCCCGGGAGATTCACCTTCGAGAAAGCGCGAAGCTCGTTTCGGTGGCGGGTCAGCATGGAATAGGCGAAGCGGTGGCCCTCGCGTTCGATCGGAATCTCTCCCGCGATCAGGGACGGCACGAATCGGGATGAGGTCTTGCTCAGGTCCTCGCCCTCGGCCAGGGCATCTTTCACCTCTAGCGACGTGAACTCGATTCCGAGGCCAGCGAGGAGAAACTCCTTCGCCTCGTGCAGGGACAGGCTGCCGGGGTTGTAGTAGACGGCGCTGAGATCCGCCGGGTCGCCGACCACCGCACCCGAAAGCAGGTAGGCACGATTGCCGAACTGCTCGGTCCAGTAGTGCGTGTCTTGGGCCGCGGCTGGGGTGGCAACCATCAACAGCACGGCGATTACCAAACCGACTTCCAGGAATCTCTTGGTGTCAGGCAAAACAGCACCTCCAACGACTCAAAAATGATTCTCGAGGAGGCTCGGTCAATGCAGAACCTTCTCGGAGTGGTCCCGATGATTCGGGGAGGGTTCTCGAGGGTATTTCCGGTATGGGCGGCCAAGTCTCTCAGATGTACACATACGACGCTACCGAGAGGGTTGAATCCGGACCGGTTGAATCCGTACCTGGGGGCGTTCGTCCAATCCTCGACGAACGTTTGATCATACGGATGCGCGCACGTGACTCGGGGTATCCGGACGGTTTCCCCTGTCATCTGTCTCCTGACTCAACTGGTCATGCGTACACGTTCCGATGTAGGTTCTCGTAGGTGAAGAGTTCGCGAATTGTGAATGTTGTGGAGGGTATGGTCGAACAAGCAAGAACAGAGCAAAGAGCAGAGCCAATGCCGCAGGCGAGAAAGGATACGTCCGGGGGGAACGAAGCGCCTGAAAGCTGGGCGTGCGAGGAGCAACTACAGTTCGAATCGATGCTGGCTTCGCTCTCGGCGCGATTTGTCAGCGTGTCGGCTGAACGGCTGGATGCCGAGATCGAAAATGCTCAGAAGCTAGTCTGCGAACGCCTGGGGCTACATCTGTCTGCACTTTGGCAGCGGGATACCGATCATCCCTCCACCTTCATTCTGACGCACATCCATCGACCCCCGGGTGGGCCGCCGATTCCCCCACGAATGGAAGCATCCGAGCACTGGCCCTGGGCCCTTCGAATGGCGATGGCGCGTGAGGTGGTCGCCCTGTCGTCCACGGAGAACGCTCCGGCGGATGCCGCCGTTGACCTAGTGGGCTGGCGCCACTATGGCATCAAGGCTGTGTTGACCATTCCGCTGGCCACCGGTGACGACCCGCCCTTCGGCATACTTTCCTTCGCGGACATGCGGGCTGAACGCGAATGGGGAGAGCCGCTGGTCAGGCGAGTCGAGCTCGTCGCACAGGTCATCGCATACGCGATCAGTCGTATGCTTTTTGAGCGGGCCCTGCGGGACAGCGAGGCACGGCTGAGCCTTGCCACGGAGGCCGCTGGCGCCGGTCCTTGGGTGTTGGATGCGCAAGCCGCTTGCTTCTGGGTGGGGCCGAAGACCTTGGAGTTGCTCGGCCTGCCGCAGGGCGACAGTGTGGACATGGAGCGCTTCATCGACCTCGTACATCCCGACGACCGGCAGGGCGTTCGTGATGCGACGGAGCATGCCCTGCAGTCCCGAGAGCCGACGATCGTCGAGTACCGCATTGTGCGTCCGGATGGCCAGATCCGTTGGATGCAATCCCGCGGCCGCGTGGCCGCGCATGCTACGAGCGACGAGGCCAGGCTCACGGGGATGACGGCCGACATTACCGAGCGAAAGCGCTCCGAAGATGATCTGCGACAAGCGCTCGACGAGGTCCAGCGCCTCCGCGACCAGTTGCAGAGCGAGAACACCTACCTGCGGGATCGGATTCGCACAAGAGCCGGCTATGAAGCAATCGTCGGCGAAAGCGAGCCGGTCCAGATGATGCTCGCGCTGGCGAGGCAGGTTGCGCCTGCCGACTCTGCCGTTCTGATCACCGGCGAAACCGGCACGGGAAAGGAGCTTCTCGCACAGGCCATTCACGATCAGAGTCCTCGCGGGAAGAAGATCATGGTCGAGGTAAACTGCGCGGCGTTGCCCGCGCCGCTCATCGAGAGCGAGCTGTTCGGTCGAGAGAAGGGTGCCTATACCGGTGCCATGAGCCGGCAGGCAGGCCGGTTCGAAATCGCGAATGGTTCGACGATCTTCCTTGACGAGATCGGGGACCTCCCTCTCGATCTGCAGGCGAAGCTGCTCCGTGTCCTCGAGGACGGTCGATTTGAACGGCTGGGTGACAATCGCACGCTCGAGACGGATGTCCGTGTGATTGCCGCAACGAATCACGACTTGGCCGCGATGATGCGGCAGGGCAAATTCAGGGAAGATCTGTTCCATCGCCTGAATGTCTTCCCTATCGAGGTACCGCCCCTCAGCGCGCGGGCTGGCGACATTCCTCTGCTCGTCTGGAAGATCGTGGAGGAGTTCAACAAGAAAATGGGCCGGTCGATCGACACCATCCCCAAGCCGACCATGGAGCGGCTGAAGAAGCGCTCCTGGCCGGGCAATGTGAGAGAGCTGCGAAACACCATCGAGCGGGCGATGATCGTGAGCGAAGGCCGTTCGTTGAGTGTCGTGATTCCAGATGCGGAGGTGAATCTTTCCTCTGCGGCCTCCACTTTG
>CALAKE010000249.1 GCA_937922775.1 uncultured bacterium
TCGACGGCAATTTGGCGGTCACGGCCACATCGATGGGTGAGATTGTCGAGGCAGTGACAGAGGGCCGTCGCTTCTCGATGCTGCTGGTCACTCTGTTTGCCGGCACCGCGCTCTTCCTCGTTCTTGCTGGCACCTACGGCATCATGTCCTACAGCGTCTCTCAGCGCGTTCGTGAGATCGGGGTGCGCGTTGCATTGGGCGCCGGGCGCGGCCGCCTGATGTTTTCTTTTCTGGTCAGCGGGCTGCGCTTCGCCGCATGGGGCCTCGGGCTGATGATCATGGCGGCGATTTGGGGCGGGCTCATCACGTGGAGTCGACTCTACGGGGTCAACCCATTCAACCCGGTCCTGATTCTCGGGGGCGCGGCGCTGATGGTTCTCGTGATTCTGGCCGCCATTGCCGTGCCGGTCTACCGCGCCTCCCGCGTCGACCCGATGGAAGCTCTGAGGACTGAATGATGAATGTACGAATGAGAGGTCGGAGGTAACCAGAATGGCTACCGGGAGCACGTTGGGAATGTTGGAGCAGGAGGCGATGCTCGTCATCCTGGAGCTGAGTGACAAGGCCTACGGGCCAGCAGTGGCCCGCAAGCTCGAGGCAGGCGCCGGCAGGAGCATCTCTCGCGGCGCCCTCTACATGGCCCTGGAGCGCTTGCAGCAATTGGGGCTGGTGCGCTGGTCCATCGAGGGGCCCACTCCGGAACGCGGCGGCTACCCGAGGCGGCGATTCGAGGTCACCGGAGCAGGTGTCGAGGTCTTGAGAGTCGAGTGGGAGACGCCTCTACATCTCCGCACCCGGCTGGAGGAGATCCTCGCGCGAGAGGAACGATGAGCAAGACGACCGAGCACCCGCCTCGTCTGGCGGCATTTCTTCTTCGCGTCGTCCTCCCCGACGATCCCGTGCGTGACTCCATTCTCGGAGATTTCTGGGAGGAACATGGTCGGCTGTCGGCCCAGGGCTCCGCCTTCAAGGCCCGGCTCTGGTATTGGCGCCAGGCGCTCGGGGTGGGTGGTCGCTCGCTGCTGGCCCGCTCCGGATCGCGGAGCTCCAGCGCCGGCCCGGAATCCGAACAGCCTCGCTCCCCAGAGCTCAGCCCCGGAGGAATCATGAAGAAGGGCTTCTGGGACAACAGGATTCACGACATCCGCTTCGCGGCTCGCCAACTGGCCAGGAAGCCCGGCTTCACGGCGCTGGTGGTGGTCACACTGGCTCTGGGCATCGGTCCAAACGTCGCCATCTTCAGCGTGATGCGGGCATTGGTCTTCGAGCCCTTTCCTTGGCCTGAACCATCGGAGGTGGTGCATGTCTACACCACTGACGTTGGGGGTCGGTACACCAACCCTTCTTCGGTGCCGGACCACATGGATCTGCGCGAGCGCAACACCAGCTTCGAGGAGCTCGGCGCCTATACGACGCTGATGTTCAACATCGGAGGTGAGGACGCGGAACGTGTGCAGGGAATTGCGGCAACCGCCGCCGCACTGCGCGCCTTCGGCGTCGAACCGGCGCTCGGCAGGCTGTTCACCGACGAAGAGGAGGTCGCCGATGCGCCTGTCGCCGTGATCAGCGACAGCCTGTGGAATAGGAAGTATGGGGCAGATCCGGAGGTTGTCGGCGAGCAGATCAGGCTCAACGGTCTCGACTACACCTTGTTGGGAGTCATGCCCGAGGGCTTCGATTTCTACTCGCCCTGGTATCGGGGTCGCCCCTACGAGATCTGGGCACCGTTGGTGTTCGACGAGGAAGACCGGCAAGGGCGGCGCAGTTACTCATACCTGCAGGTAGGGCGGGTTCGGGACGGCGTTAACTGGGGTACGGCACAAGCGGAGGTCGACAGCATCGCCCTCGCCCTTGCCGACGAGCACCCCGAGGACAACGCGCGCACGCGCTTCTGGGTCGTACCTGCCATGGCCCAGATCGTCTCCGAGCCCGCCAGCACTCTGATCGTTCTCCTCGGGACGGTCGGTTTTGTCCTTCTGATCGCCTGCGCCAATGTCGCCAGCATGCTGCTGGCACGGGGTGCGGGCCGTCAGTCCGAAGTGGCCATCCGGGTCTCGCTGGGTGCAGCCCGGCGACGAATCATCACTCAATTGCTCACCGAGAGCCTGCTGCTTTCTGTGCTCGGTGGTGGAGCGGGTGTGATGCTCGCGCTCTGGAGCTTGGGGTCTCTCAAGTCGTTGATCCCGCCCGACATCCCCCGCGCTGCTGCGATATCCATCGACACGACCGTCCTGGTTTTCACCCTGGGTTTGACCCTGCTCACCGGTTTGATCTTCGGACTGGCGCCGGCCATCACCGCGGTTCGAACGGACATCGTTGGCGCGCTGAAGGAGGGCGGCGGAAGCAAGGCCGGTGCCCAGGCCCGCAACCGATGGCTCAGGCGTTTCGCGATCGTGCAGATTGCGCTGGCCCTCGTGCTGACAAACGGGGCGGTCATCCTATTCCAGAGCTACCGCAATCTCCTGAGCACGCCCCATGCCTTCGACACCGACCGGGCGCTGACCGGCGAGATCTGGCTGTGGGGACCCGACTACACGGACGACGCGGCAAAGGTGAGATTCTGGGAGGACTTCACTACTCGACTCGAGGCAATTCCAGGGATCGAGCAGGCTGCCGTTGCCTCGAAGCTGCCACTGCAAGGAGGAACCTCGACGTCGATTCTCGTCAACGACGAAGTTTTCGACCCCAACGTGAGGCGTACCAATGCGGAACGCTCGCTGGTCGGGTCAGGCTACTTCGATGCTATCGGCATCCGCCTGTTGGAGGGGCGAGACCTGCGGGAAACCGACGACAGCCCCGCCGAGTACGGGGTCGTCGTCAACCGCACTCTGGCCGATCACAGTTGGCCGGACGAGAGCCCCTTGGGGAAGCTGATCCGCAGCAATGACAACCCGCCGCCCTGGACGGCGAGAGTCGTGGGAGTTGTCGAGGATGTTCGACAGTGGTCGGAGCGCCGGCCTCGGCCGGAGATCTACTTTCCCTTCAGCACGCGCCCGTGGGTTCGCGGCCGGCTGGTAGTCCGCACGGCCGGGGACCCCCTCGACTCGTTGCCAGCCATTCGCGCCGAGTTGGCCCAACTCGATGCCGATCTGCCGCTGGCGGACGCACGAACCATGGCCACTGTCTTCAACGAGACGACACGTCACCGTCGCTTCCTGACAATGCTGGTCGACCTGTTCACGCTCACCGCGATCGTCCTCGCGATCGTTGGAATCTATGGAAATATGTCGTATCACGTGGCTCAACGGACACACGAGATCGGGGTGCGCGTAGCACTGGGTGCCGACAAGCGCGTGCTGCTGGCGATGAT
>CALAKE010000250.1 GCA_937922775.1 uncultured bacterium
CTCCCGGTCGTTCGCGTAGTCGAAGCTGAAGACACCTCTCTCGATGTCCGGCTCCGAGAGGCCGGCGCCCGATGAAGGGTTCGAAGCATAGACGATCCTGTCGTCGTCGGACCGGTCGACGATCCAGATGTTGTAGGCGAGATCGTCCGTTTCTCCAAAATACTCTCCTACTCGCGCAGGGAGGAATTGCTCGATCAGCACATCGCGACGCAACAGCACGATGGCCCAGCTCGGCGTCCGTCGATCGTATTGAAAAACGATCAGTGCGGGGATGTCGGATCGCAACGGGTCCTCGAAGGTGAGTCTCGACCTCTCGCGGTGCTTCCCGTAGGCCTCCAGCTTCGTGCTGATCTCGTCTCGAAGTGGCGTGAGCTGCGGTGGCCAAGCAGTGTCTTCGAATCGGATCTCCGGCAGGTGGATCTGCTGGATTTGCAGGCCGTCCTCGTGAGTACGGCTCACCCAATACGCCGTGTCGATCAGGTCGGGGAAGGGAAAGGAGCTTGCCCACTCTTCATACTCTTCGGCAATCTCCTCGGGCACGTCGCGACCTCGACGGATATGGAAGTCGTAGTACACGTGATCGATCTCGCGATCGAAATCCCTGCTGAATCTCTCGGTCGCGGACCGCAAGTTGGACTGCATGCGGCGTTGCTCGAACTCGCTCAGCTCACCGAGCCACCGGTACTGCAGGCCCGCCAGCACGACGAGCAGAACCGCGATCAACACGGCGATCCAAGTGGCCCTGTGGAGGTTCGCAGGTCGCATCACGTTGAACCGAACTCGGGGTCGTAGGTGGGGTGCCCGGCCTAGCCAAGCGGCCATACCAATCTGAATGCTAGCAACAGCTCCTACGCATGTGGTTACTAGAGCGTTACGCAGATGTCAAAAGCGTGTAAACGCCCGGGCGCAGAAGTCCTACTCGCGTCCCAGCACAGTCAGAGGCTCCAGGCGGACGATTCTCCGGGCTGGCAGGTAGCTGGCGAAAAGCACAACCACGATCATGACCACAGCCGAGATCAAGTAGACGGCTGGGTCCAAGGGCCCAACCATGAACAAGAGACTGACCACGAGGCGCATTCCGGCCACGGCCAGAACTACGCCTACCAGTATCCCGGCGCCAGCCAGCACGAGACTTTCCTTGACCACCATCCGCTGCAACCTCCCAGCGTTGGCCCCCACCGCCACTCGAATGGCCAGATCCCTTGAGCGTTGTGTAACGGAAAACGCCACCAGCCCATAGACCCCCGTCGCCGCCAGAACCAGGGCGATGACCGACAGAAGACCGAACGTACGAGCGACAAACGGTACCTGCCAGTTGGCCTCGTGAATCGCCTGCTCCATGGTGCGGAACTGGGAGAGTGGGACTTGTGAGTCGATCGCCGTGATCGTTTCCCGCAAGGAGCGCATGGCCGTCGGAGCATCGAGAGAGGTGCGGGCCACGAGGGACAGATTGTCCAGCCCGGACTGAGTGTAAGGCAGGATCACCTGAGGCTCTGCCGCCCGCCCGTATCCGGCGTTATGGACGTCTGCGACCAGCGCGATGACCTCGTACCAGCCTTGCTGCGAGGTGGGGGGCGATCCCCTGCCCAGGCGTTTCCCCACCGGATCTTCTCCGGGCCAGAATCGCTCGGCGAAGGACTCGTTCACCATGATCACCCGGGGCGCATCGAAACTGTCTCTCTCCTCGAAATCACGCCCCGCCAGAAGGGGAATGCCCATGGTTGAGAAATAGCCCTGGCCACAGCGAAGGTAGAGAACGTCTTCGACTCGCCCCAGTTCCTCGACGTAGGCGGCCCACCATAGGAAGTTGTTCCCGGTTTGGAGTCGCTGTGTGAGTCCGACGGAGGTGATTCCCGGAATTGCCAGGGTTTCCTCCATGACCCGCGAGTAGAATGTCCGGACCTGCTCCCCCGAGAAATCCGGCGTCACACGCAAGGTCATGACGCTATCGGCGTCCAGGCCAATGTCGGCATCGAGTTGGCGCACGAGGCTCTTCACCATGAGGATCGCGCCGATCAGCACCGTCAGCGCGAGGGCGATCTCGACGGCCACCAGTGATGACCAGAGCCGCTTTCGCGATGTCCCGGCGCTGTATGCGCGGCTGCCGGTCTTGAGCATTCCCTGCACGTCGGTACGGCGCACCGCCAGCGAGGGCACCAGGCCGAAGACGAGACCACTGGCCATGATGATCCCCGTCATGACGAGGAGGACCCCCGGCCGAATCTCGAATGAGAAGTAGGGAGGGATCTCTTCGGGAAGCAGAGCCAGGATCAGGTCCCGGCCGAACCAGCCCAAACCGACGCCGAGCACTCCTCCAATCCCGGCCAGAGACAGGCTTTCAGCGATCATCTCCCTGATTATCCGGAGCTGGCCTGCTCCCAGGGCCCTCCTCACCGCGATCTCGTGGCCGCGGGTTTCGTTACGTGCCAAAAACAAGCTCGCGACGTTGAGGCAGGCCACCAGAAGGACGAGTGAGACAACGGAGTAGAAAACGAGGACCGGAGCACTCTGGCTGCTGAAGATCCAGTCTCTGAGCGGGACAACCTCGACACTCAGGCCGGTGCCGGTGCCGCCCATCACGTCGAGCGCCTCTCCCAGGCTGATTCTCCCCTGGGAGATCGAAATCCCCGACCCCAGGCGTCCAACAGCCGAGAGATGGCGCAGAGTGCGCGGGGTTACCCGACTCCCCCGCATCGGGATCCAAACGGCGGAGCCCTCGGGAAAGCGGAAGTGATCGGGCATGATCCCGACAACGACACGGGACGTGCCTCCCGCGCTGACCGTCTGGCCCACAATGTTCGGGTCCGCGCCGAATCGGCGCCGCCACAGACCCTCCCCGATGAGGATGACGTGCCCTGCATCCAGGTCTTCTTCCTCGGGTCGAAAGCCCCTGCCCAGAATCGGCTCACCGCCCAGAACATCGACGAAGTCCGCCGTGACGAGCGCTCCCCGGATCCGTTCCGGAGCCCCCTCTCCACTCATCGTGAGGCCGATGCCGGAGCTGAACTCAGCGATGCCATCGAAAGCCCGATCGATTCCAGGCCAGTCCCTGGGGTCCGGGAAGGTGGCTCCACCCTCGCTTTCCTCCCGCACCATGCTGTTCCCTTCGATCAGGACGAGGCGGTCCACCTCTTCGTAGGGCAGAGGATCGAACAGAATCGTGTGCAGGAGGCAAAAAACCGCCGTGTTGGCGCCAATCCCGATGGCGAATGTGAGGATGGCGGCGATGGCGAAGCCGGGTCGCCGCAAGAATCCCCGGAAGGCAATCCGGGCATCCATAGCGAACTCGGGAAAGATTCTCAGGGGTCGCCGAGGTCCATCTCGGCGGCGGCGTGCCCGCCCCAGCCTGCCCTCCCACCACTCCGAGGGCAGGTTGCGGAGGAGATCTGAAATCTCTCGGAAAACGAATGCGGAGTGCCTGGGGCCTGCATCGCGCAGACCCTGCCGAAAAGCCGCAAATAGATCGCGCCCCACGCCACGGCGGAATTGCCTCGGATAAGCACCGAGGATCAGCTGATAGAGACGTTCTGCAGGCGTCACGGTGCGACCCCTTTGACCAGATCCACCAGCGGTGCCAGACGCCTCGCCTCCGCCTCGACCACCGTTCTGCCCAACGGTGTGAGGGCATACACACGCCGTCGCTCGTCGGTCGGCTCAGCGGAGCCGGTCTCGACCCGTGCGATCAGAGCTTCCTTCTCGAGACGGAGAATGGCTCGATACAAGGTCGCCAAACCCGGAACCGCCCCTTGCTCACCACGATCCTCGACTTCCTGCAGAATGGCATAACCGTGGCGATTACCCTGGGAGAGGCTCACCAAAACCTGAAACTCGACGGGGCGGAGAGGAAGGTGCTGTTCCAGCTTCATGGGCTGCCTCCACATTGCTCGCGTGATGCGAGTACTTGCGTAACACTAGTATATACGATGCTACGCGGCCGAGGTTTCGGGTGTGACCTCCAAGCAGACCGGGTTGTGACTCTTTCATTCAATTCGCGTGGTCATGCGTGCCTGCGGTAGCGTATTTTCTCTGTAGCCTGGGTTACAATCTCGCCTTCATATTCAAAAGAAACAAGAGGGGGTCAGCAGTGTCCGACCGCGGACTCGTCTTCATCGTCGACCACGACCTATCCAGTTCAGATACGCTCCAAGCGCTGCTGGAGAAGGATGGCTATGCCGTGAGCAAGATGGTGCACGGCGAAGGTGCCTTGGAGGGCATTGGCGCGGCAGATCCCAACCTGGTGCTGTTGGACGTCCATCTGCCGGACAAGAACCCGTTCGAGCTGTTCGACGAGTTGAAGAAGAGCCACAAGGGGCGAGATATCCCCGTGATCTTCGTGACCACGCTCGAGGACGTCGAAGCCCGCGTCAGGGCGCTCGAGCTGGGGGACGACTTGATCGTCAAGCCGTTCGAGGCGCGCGAGGTTCTGGCGCGGATCGAGCGCCAGGTTACGGTCTCGAAGGTCCGCATGGCCCTGCGCGAGTCGGAAGCGAAGTTCAGGTCGGTCATGGAGTCGGCGATCGATGCGATCATCTCCGGCGATGCCGAGGGTCGAATTCGATCGTGGAACAGCGCGGCGACGGCGCTGTTCGACTACACGGAAGACGAGGCGATCGGCGAGCCGATCGAATTGATCATCCCTGAGCGGTACCGAGATGCTCACCAGAAGGGGATTCGCCGCGTGACCTCCGGCGGGCCGAGCCACGTCATCGGCAAGACGGTCGAGCTCGCTGCGATCCGCAAGGACGGCAGCGAGTTTCCGGTGGAGCTTTCTCTGGCCACTTGGTTCTTGGATGACGAGCGCTACTACACCGGAATCATCCGCGACATCCGCGAGCGAAAGCAGGCCGAGCAGAAATTCCGGTCGGTCACCGAGTCGGCGATCGACGCCATCATTTCGGCCGACCACGTGGGCAACATTGTTAGCTGGAACCAGGCAGCCACCCGCATTCTCGGCTACACGGAGGAGGAGGCGGTCGGCAAGCGTCTCGAGCTGATCATCCCCGAGCGCTTTCACGACGCGCATCGCAACGGCATGGCACGGTTTGCCGAAACCGGCGAAGCCCGCGCGATCGGCACCACGGTGGAGCTGGCTGCGAGGACGAAGAGCGGCGCGGAAGTGCCGATCGAGCTTTCCCTTTCGACATGGACGGTCCGTGAAGAACGCTACTACACCGGGATCATCCGAGACATCGGGGAACGCAAGCGAGCGGAAGAAGCCCTTCGCTCGAGCGAGCAAGCGCTGCGTGAGAGAAAGGAGGAGCTGAAGAAGAAGAACGAGGTGCTGGAAGAGACGCTGGGCATGCTCAACGAGGCACACAACCAGCTCATCATCCAGGAGAAGATGGTCTCGTTGGGCAAGCTCAGTGCCGGTATGGCGCACGAGCTGAACAACCCCGCATCTTCCGCACAGCGTGGCGCCGCGCAGTTGCAGGCGACGTTCGCTCAGTGGCAGGACATACAGCTCAGGATGGCTCAGCTGAAGCTTGAAGAGACGCAGGTCGATCGAGTGATGGAGCTGGATCGGATGTCCAAGGAGCGCACCCAGAAACCCGTCGATCTGAATGCCCTTGCTCGCAGCGACCGAGAAGTCGCCCTCGAACAATGGCTGGAAGAACGGGACATCGATGCCGCCGGGGAGCTGGTCCCGGCCCTTGTCAGTCTCGGTTACGATCAGCGCGGCCTGGAGGCCTTGGCAAAGGTCTTCACGGCACAGCAATTCGCGGTCGTGATCGAGTGGTTGAGCTTCAAGCACGCGATCTACAGCCTGGTCGACGAGATCAGTCTCGGGACCGGCCGCATCGTCGAAATCGTCAAAGCGCTCAAGACCTATACCTACATGGATCAGGCGCCGGTCCAATCCGTGGACGTGCGCGAGGGTCTGGACAGCACCCTGATCATTCTTCACAGCAAGCTGAAACGCGGCGTGACCGTGGTCCGGGAGTATGCGGAAGACCTGCCGGTCATCCAGGCCTACGCAAGCGAGTTGAATCAGGTATGGACGAACATCATC
>CALAKE010000251.1 GCA_937922775.1 uncultured bacterium
TGCCGTCCTCACGAAGTGTCACCAGCGGGTGTGGATAGTCCATTACCGAAATGCGGCCCTGTGTGCTGTCGTAGTAGTTGTGGCCGAGACCTATGGTGTGGCCGACCTCATGGGCGGATAGCTGTCGAATCCTTGCCAGAGCCCACTCGGCGAGCTCCGGCGGTGTCTCTGTGCCAACCTCGTATGGCGACAGCAGGCCCTCGGCGATCATGTAGTCTTGCCGAACGCGCAGCGAGCCCAACGTGACATGGCCCTGGATGATCTCCCCCGTACGCGGATCCGTCACCGAACCTCCATAGCTCCAGCCACGCGTCGAGCGGTGCACCCAGTTAATGACGTTGTATCGAACGTCGAAGACACTGGCATCCTCCGGCAACAGCTCCACCTGAAAAGCGTCGCGATAGCCAGCCGCCTCGAAAGCTTGGTTCCACCAGCTCGCCCCCTCTAGCAGGGCCGAGCGGATCGGTTCGGGAGCGCCCGGGTCGAGATAGTAGATGATGGGCTCGACCGGATCGCTGATCACGGCATCGGGATCCACCTTTTCGAGGCGGTGGCGAACGATGTACTGCTTCTCCAACGGCTCGCCCAGCGGCACCGAGTAGTCACGGTAGCTGATGGACCCGTAGCCCGAGCGTGGGTCGAAGGGACGCGGCTCGTAGTTGTCGTCGGGGAGCTCCACGAAGGAGTGGTGCAGGCGCAGCGTCACGGCGTCTGCCGACGCAGCCACGTTGCCAACGCCCTCAAAACCTCCGCCCTGTCCGCCGAAACCACCGCCAAATCCCCCGCCACCCGAACCGGCCGTCCGAACGAAGGTTACGCTGGCCTCCATTTCGGTGTTCTTGGGAAAGCCCATGACCATGGGGCGGTACACGGAGCTGCGGCTCGCGTCAACGCGGTACGTCCCCGGGCGCAGCCTCGCCGCGACGTTGTGGGTGTCACGCAGCAGGTAGTCGGTGAGATCCACGAGCACACGGCCATCGGTCTCGGCCGCGACCGTGAAGCCCCAAAGCGTCGACTCGGCGAAGGCATCGGTCACGGCACGCACCTCTGTGGCATCCGCAGAGCTGGACCGAAACCTGTAGTTGGGCTGCACCATGAGCACCTTGGGCCCCACGCGATCAAACCGAACGATGCGTGACCCGCCGAGCTGGCCTCGATCGAGGCCGATATCGTTGGACCCGAGGCCGGCTGCGAGCCCGCCCACATGGAGTACCTCCGTGCTGAGGCGGGAGATTTCCATCCACAGCTTCCCGCTCTCCGCGTCCCAATAGAGAGGAAAGAAGCCGTCTATCTTCTCCATCCCGTCGGTCTTGTCCTCGATCGTGCCGACCTCGCCCGTTGCTTCGCCCTGGGACGGTCGCTGCACGCCTGACGCGTAGGCGACCGAATCGGACGAGCCCACGAGGGACGACCCTGCCGTCAGCAGAGGCAAACCTGAAAGCGCGACGATGATGAGGAACGTCAGAGTGCGGTGACCGACAACTCGGTCGACAGAGGGGGAAGCGGCGGGCTGGGTGCTCGACATGAGAGTCCGACCTCCTGGCTAGCGACGATGGCTACGGGTTGTCCCGCGCCGTCGACCATGTGGGCTTGAACGAACCGCGGCTAGTTTCTCAGGAGAAGGCGAGTTCGCCAACCCACCCCGCCTGTCTCGGCAAGGTTCTTCGCCGGGGTGGGAAGCACTCTGGCCTTCGAGGCGGCAAGGCGGGCAGAGACAGTAGCCGAGCGTGTGGGAGAAACTCGAGACCGATGCTGGGACAGAAACCAGGATCCGAAGAGCCGTGCGCAAACGGGTAGCTGCCCGCCAAGATCAGTCCCTCGAACCTCTTACTACGAGCCAGCTACCGTGTCTACTGTGGCTACTGCCCGGAACTACAGAAGGCGACCAAGTCGATCAGTTGCTGCACGGACATCTCCGCCCTCAAGTCCACCATCGGCGAATCCATCTCCGGTGGGGGGATGATATGCGAGGGAGAGATGATCGAATCAGCGATGAACTCACGCGACTTGCCGGCCATGGTGTTACCGCACTCGGGGCCTACCACTTCCCCGTCTGGTGGTGGCATCTCGGCGTCGTTTGGCACCGCGTGGCACGAATAGCACTCGAGAGCCACAAATGCTTCACGGCCTGCGACTGCGTCACCCACGGGTAAGAAAAAATCACTCGTAGTGACGATGGCGGGCTCCTCCTGCTCCTGTGCGCAGGAGATCGCGACGGTCGCGAGGACAGCGATGATTCCGAGCGTAGCGACAGTGGTTCTGACTTCCTTCATCAAGGGCATCCTCCGGTGAAGTTACCTCGGACCCCAGAACCTGGTTTCCAAACTGTCTCTATTCCCCCAACAATAAGGACATCCGGGTCCAAAAATCAACTGGGTGAGGTCGGGTTGGATGCCGTCTGGCGCGTCTTTGAAGGGTTGCGGAGTGCAGCTTGCGACGCATGCGGGTAGGATCGGGCGCTATGAGCGAGAAATGGCGCAACTTGTGGCTGCTCACCCTGACGATCTTCTTCGCCAAGGCCCTGTGGTTTTCTGCCTCGGCCGTGGTGCCACAGCTCACTGAGGAGTGGCACCTCACAGGAAACCAGCAGTCCTGGCTAACAATGACCGTTCAGCTGGGCTTTGTCGTCGGCGCCCTCGCCAGCGCCATCTACAACCTCGCCGACAGGGTGCCTGCCGAGAAGCTCCTGGCATTCAGTGCTGCTGCCGGAGCCGCCTCCAATGCCGCCATTGCTCTTTTTGCCGACTCCCCGGGGCCAGCTATGGCACTTCGCTTCCTCACTGGAGTGTTCCTCGCCGGGGTCTACCCACCGGGCATGAAACTGATCGCTACCTGGACGAAGGAAGACCGCGGCCTGGGTATCGGCCTGCTGGTCGGTGCCCTGACCATCGGGTCGGCGTCCCCGCACCTCCTCAACGCCCTGCCGTTCTTCGGCGGCGAGGGCGGACTGCCGCCGTGGAAGCCGATTCTGATGTGCGCCTCGGGATTGGCAGTGTTGGGCGCTCTTGTCGCCGCACTGTTCGTGTCCCCTGGCCCGCTGCTGCCTCCCGCCCGCACTTTCAATTGGCGATACGCCGCCCGGATTTTGGGCGAGAAGCCGTCCCGCCTCGCCAACTTCGGATATCTCGGCCACATGTGGGAGTTGTACGCCATGTGGGCATGGGTGCCTCTGTTCCTGCTGGCCGCATACCAGCAGGCGGGGTTGAGCGAGACAGCGGCACGGCTCGCCGGGTTTTGCTCCGTGGCGATAGGTGGAGTCGGCTGTGTCGTGGGCGGCGTGTGGGCCGACAGGTGGGGCCGGACTCTGGTCACGAGTGTGAGCATGCTGATCTCGGGAGCATGTTGCCTGGCGGCCGGCTTGTTATTCGGCCACCCTGCGCTGCTCACAGCCTTGTGTCTGGTGTGGGGTTTCTTCGTGATTTCCGACAGCGCTCAGTTCAGCACCGCCGTGAGCGAGCTCGCGGACCCCTCGCACGTCGGCACGGCATTGACCGTCCAGGCCAGTCTCGGCTTCCTTTTGACCATGCTGACCATTTGGCTCGTTCCTCCACTGGTGGCACGCGTCGGGTGGGAATGGGCCTTCGCGTTCCTGGCTCTCGGCCCGGCAGCAGGCATCTGGAGCATGCTGCGACTGCGGGCGCTGCCGGAAGCGACAAAGATGGCGTCGGGAAATCGTTAGCCGGCCGGAGATAGCCCGGACTTCTCAGCAGGCTGGACCTTGCCCCGACATCTCTACGGATCCCAAGTGCAGTGTGCGTGTCGGCTAGGCGCCTACTCCAGAAACTCTCGCGCCTCCTCCACCTTGTCACGGTCCATGTCGCCATCCCCCCAGAAGTCCACGAAGCGCTGGTAGAAGTGGCGTGCCCGGGCATCGTCTCCCAACTCCTCGTGAATCCTCCCGAGGTAGTAGAAGCTGCGTACGTAGGCGACGGGATCGAAGGTGTGCGGGCGGGAATCTATCGCTCTCTGGAACCACTCGACGGCCAGCTCCTCTTCGCCGTCCTCGAAATGGGCCAGGCCCAACGAGTACCAGACCCGGAGGTGCGGGTTGCCTTCCATGCTGGGGCGCGGCGGCATCATCCGCACGGCCCGCTCGAGCTCCTCGGCCGCAAGCTCGTAGTCTCCGAGCGCCAGCGCATATCGGCCTCGAAAGACCTGCTCACCCCTGCGGACCATCCTCTGTGGCATCTCGCGGGTCACGGCCATCAGCGCCTCGACGGTCGTCTCGGCAGCATCCTCGTCTCCCATCGCCGCCTGAGACAAGGCGACGAGCCCCAGGGCTTCCGTAGGGTCTTGTTGCTCCCCGACCATGTCTGCCGCTAATTGGGCCGCGCGGAGCGCGCTCGGGTAGTCGCCGAGATCGAAGTGGATGCTGGCCCCGAAAAGTGGCACTTGAGCGGCGAGCGAACTCGCCTCGGGAAGCTCGCCGGCAACCTGCCGGACCAGGTCGAGCGCACTTTGTGAGCGCCCCTGAAAGAGATCGATGAGCCCCTGAGCAACAAGCCCCTGAAACTGCCAAAGCAGGGAGCCGCCCGATTCGGCAAGCCTCTGGGCTCGATCGCTGGCGGATGCCCAGTTCTCATCGAGAATGTCCATGTTGACGCGCAGCGACTGGGCCTGCCCGCTGCCCGGCTGCAGAGACTCGGCGATCTCGAGCTCTGCGAGCGCCTCATCGGAACGACCCGACCAGACGAGGTAGTTCGCCAAGTTCAGATGCGCGGCGGCGTTGTCGGGATTCGCGTCGGCGAACTTGCGCAGCACCACGAAACCACGCTCGATATCACCTCTCCTGCCGTAGGCATCAGCGAGCTGCAACGGCGTCGCCGGAAAGGCTCGTTTGGGTTCCGCTCTCATGAGCTCTTCGTAGTGAGTGATGGCGTCGTCGAGCTCGTCGAGCTTCATCAGCTCGGCGGCGAGATTGTGGCGCGCTGCCGTGTGGTCGGGGTACTTCTCGACGACCTTCTTGTAGGCGGCGACAGCCTCTCCGGTTGTCTGCGGCTCGAGAGAATAGAAGCGCCCTTCGACATAGAATCGCTCTCGCTCGGAAAGCCGGTCGAGATTGTCCATTGCCCGGGCGGCATATTCCTTCGCCTTCTCGGCGTCCCCCATATTGCCGTGCACCACCGACAGCTTCGCCAGCGCCATGGCGAAATTCGGATCGAGCTCGACGGCGTGCTCGAGCAGAGGAACCGCTTCCTCCTCCTGGTAGCGCTCATGAAGCCCGACGCCTTCCGTGTAGTAGCGATACGCCTCCAGGTTCTTCGTGCTCACCTCATCGAGGTTCTTGTCGATGTCGGCCACCATCATCGGCTCGGGCATCTCGAACTGCCTCTTGATGCGTCGCGTCAACTCGTCGACCAGCTCGAAAATGCTCTCTTCGCCCTGCCCCTCGACGCTTATAGAGGTGAGAATCTCGCCGTTGTCAGCATCCTGCAGGCGAGCGCTGATGCGAATCCGGCCGCCGGCCTTCGCGAAGCTGCCCAGCAGCACGGTCTCCACGTCCGCCTCTTGGGCCACGGCCTGGACCGTCTCGAATGAGTTCATCGGCTGCGTGAGCTGGCCCATCTCATCGAGAATCTGGTAAAGACGGTCGGTGGCCAGCACCCGGATGTTCGGAGACTGCGAAAGGTCGGTCACGAGCATGTCGGTGAGACCCGTTCGCATCCATTCCAGCGACGCGTCATCGCTGAGGTTTTCAAAGTAGAGCACCGCCAGAGAGGGACGTGATTCGGCGAATGCCGCCGGCACACCGGGAGCTCCGGGGGCCCCACCGGGACCGGGATCCCGTGGCCACATGGCATAAAAGAGGGCAGCGATCATGAGTGAGCCCGCCACGCCGGCGGCCGCCACCGCCCAATTCCGTCGCCTCTTGCGCCTCGTAATGGGGCCGATGGACATTCCGCTCCTGCGCATCTCGCTCGTGTCGAATTCGGACTTCAAATCCTCGAGCTCATTGCGCAGGTCGGTGCTCGTCTGAAATCGACGGGATGGATCCTTCGCCAGGGTACGGTTGATGACCCGCCCCAGGTGACTCGGCAAAGTGTGATTCAGGTCGCTGACGGTCGGCGGCGTGTCGCGCAGGATCGATGTGATGACCGAGATCTTGGTGTCACCTTGGAAAGGAGCCTCGCCGGCCGCCATCTCGTAGAGCATGACGCCGAGAGAGAAGATGTCGGAACGGCTATCGACCATCTTCCCCTCCGCCTGTTCCGGTGACATGTAGGCGACCGTACCGATGATCTGACCTGCTTCTGTGAGCTGGTCGGTGCCCATGTCCACCCCGAGCTGAGTGGCTCGCTCCGCAACGTCACTGCTCTCAACGAGCTTGGCGAGTCCGAAGTCGAGCACCTTGACTCGCCCTTCACTGGTAACCATGACGTTGTTGGGTTTCAGGTCGCGGTGCGTGATCCCCTTCTGG
>CALAKE010000252.1 GCA_937922775.1 uncultured bacterium
ATCTGGGGGGAGGCGCTAGGCGAAGATCACGCCTACTTCGCCACACATCTCAGAGAGCAGGCTGGCCTCTACGCATTGCAGGGCAGATTTGCGGAGGCGGAGGCCGTGTTTCAGCGGTCGCTCGCGATTTGGGAGGAGATATTCGGGCCTGTCCACCCGCAGGTTGCCGTCACTCTCGAGAAATACAGCGTCCTGTTGCGCGAAATGGGTCGCGCCGAAGAAGCCGAGGAGATCGAGGCTCGAGCCAGAGCAATGCAATGAGAGCAGCGGCGCCGGGCCAGGTCTCCATCCAGGGGCCGTGTCTCTACGACAGAAGCCTGTGCTAACCTGCGTTCGGGGTCGGGCATCGTAAAGATCCGTCTCTCTCCGTAACCCCTTTGGAGTCACCCAAGACATGGAGTACAACTCCCGCCTGAGAGCTACATGTTTGCGCTAGCCCCTCTTTTCGTGGTCGTAGCTGTGGTCTTTGTGTTCTTCCGACTTGGGGACCAGTTCTCGCCGGAAGTCATCTTTCTCCTCGGATGGATCGGAGGCCTCAGCCTTGCTGCTTCCGTGGGATTGACGGTGCGCTGGCTGCTCCATGGCGGGTGGCGAAGGTCTCGCTCCGACCGGTACGAGGCCTCCGTGCCACATCCTTACGAGCGGAGACGCTCCTTCTGAGACCGCCGCTGACTGTCCGTACTCAGGAGAAGGCACGTCATGACCTTTGCCCCTGTCGGCTGGAAAACCTCATCCCGCAATGACGCTCTTCCACGTCGACTGACGAGCGCGTGCCTCATTCTCATCCTCGGCTCTCTTGCCGTGGCTAGCTGCGGCGGTGCGGTCACCACGCCATCAGATGACTCCGGCGCCCAACTCGATGGGCTCGTCGACGAATACATCGCCCTCCGAAGTCAGCGCACCAATGACTGGAGCACGGAGGCCCTGCGCGAGAGGGGTACCCCCGATTTTTCCGCCGAGCGATTCGCGGCGCGTGTCCAGCCGCAGCGAGATCTCCTGGCGCGGGTAGAAGCGGTCGATCCCGAGGAGCTTACCCTGCCCGAGCAGACAGACCGGCAGGTGATGATCGCCCTGCTCGAATCGAACATCTACGACGCCGAGCGTCAGCGTGCCTGGGAGACTCAACCCTTGCGATATGTCCCCGTGCGACAGATCTCGGGGCTGTTCGAGGCCATTTCGAGCGCGGCGGCGGGCACAGGAGGAGAGGGAGCGACTGCGGAGAGTGACTCGGATCGTGCGGCGGTTCTTCTGAGCGCCATCCCAGCGGCGCTGGAGCAGGGCCGCTCCAACCTTGGCAGGCCACCCGAGCGCACGACGCGCGAGGCGATCTACCAGACCGTGGCGATGGTCGAAGTGGTGCGCAACGGGCTTCCCGCGCTCTCGGCTCTCTCGGACGAGGCTGCTACGGCGGGCGCGGAGGCCCTTGCAGCGCTCGAGTCATACCTCGATTTCCTGGAGGCCGATCTGTTGCCTCGCTCTGACGGCAGTTGGGCGATCGGCAGGGAACACTACGACTACACACTGAAGCACCGTTGGCTGATGGAAGAGGACGCCGACGACATCATCGCCATCGGCAGGGAGGTATTCGAGCGCACGGTGGCCGAGGCACAGGAAGTGGCCGAGCGCATCGCGCCCGGAAAGCACTGGGTCGAGGTATATGAGGAGCTCAAAAAGGATCACCCCACCGCCGACGGGCTGAAGCGCGCCTACCAGGAGCAGATGGATGCCGCCAAAGCCTTCGTCATCGAGCAGAAGATCCTGACCTTGCCCGCGGGGGAAGAAGTGATCACCGTCGACACTCCTCCTGCGCAGCGACGCTCCTCGCCCTTCGGCACCTTTGACAGCGTTGGCCCCGAAGACGACGACCTGCAGGGGCGTCTCGTGCTGACACCCATCGAAGAAGGTTTGACTCCGGAGCAACACGAGGCGCGGCTATCCGCCCACCATTCGGCCTGGGTTCCGATCATTGCGGTCCATGAGGCCTACCCGGGACATCACTCGCATGCGCTCAAGATGTACGAGAATCCGCGCAGGCTGCGCCACTATGTCAACGAGGCAATCTTCTCCGAGGGATGGGGCTTGTTCACCGAACAGCTCATGTTCGAGGAGGGTTTCCTGCAGGGCGACGACGTGAAGCTGACCCAGCTTCGCAACCGTCTCTGGCGCGCAGCGCGAGTCATCCTCGACGCCAGCCTTCATACCGGACAAATGACATTCGATGAGGCCGTCGACTTTTTGGTCGAGGAGATTCGCTTCGATCGAGTGGCGGCCGAGCTCGAGGTCGGTATGTATACCGACCGACCGACCTACTTTCTCGGCTACTTGATCGGCATGGTCAAGATCGAGCAGATGCGCGAGGAGTGGATTGCCAAGTACGGCGAGCCCGAGGAGCCGCGCGAGCTGTACGACGCCCTGCTCACCATCGGCGCCTTGCCACCGACGCTCGTTCGCGCCGAGCTGCTGGCGCGGTAGTTTCTGGGAGCCGACCCGAATCTCGTATCGTGGTCGTCTCTCGCGCCGGGGCTCGTCCGGCCCGCTATCGGTACTATTCCTTCAGCCGCGGGAATTCGGTGACCCTGATGTTCGTGCAGCCATAGGGGATGAGCGTCAGATCCTCCAGCGGTTCCTCGGAGGTTTGCGGGGCAACCGCCACCTCATCGGCCCAGCCGTGACGCAGATCCCATCGCGGCAGCCTGCGGCCGAGCACGTGGGCTCGCATACCCGCCCCTTCGGGAGAGAACGGCATCTCGCCCACCGGGCGCTCCTCGAACTCGAGGCCGGCGCCGGGGTCTTTCGGGTCGAGGAGAAGGCCATAATTCCAAGGTGTCGCCGGTCGCACCTCGAAATCACCGTGCGGCAGCTCGCGATGTGGTTTGTCGGCATTCACACGAGTCCACTCTTCCTCCGGCGAGAGACTGTAGACCAGCGGACCGCGCTCGATGGCATAGGCCTGGTTGTAGCGATGCGTGACCTTCGGCCGCATGGGGAAGTGGAGTGTGACTGTAGTCCCGCCCGCGCCGCCATCCTCGCCTTTGCCCCGCCATTCCCGTTCTAGCCGATGGAAGCCGCCGGAATCCATGTGTTGCGCCGAGCCGTTTCCCACCGTGACCGTGGCGCCCTCGGCCCAGGCGGGCACGCGTAGCAGGAGCGGAAAACTGGCCGATTGATCCGGGCTCACCGTGATCGTCAGCGTCTCGCGGAAGGGGTAGTCGGTGTCCATCGCGATGGTCACGGGCGTATCGCCGGAGTTGAAACGCGCCTCACTGGGGGCATAGGCGACGGCGGCTATCCCATCGTCAGGCGTCTTCATCCACAGATGGGCGGCGAGCTTGGGCCAGCCTTGATGCATGTTTGAGGTGCAACAGCCGTAGTTGGGCTCGAGTCCGTAGAGGTTGGATTCGGGGCCGTTGGTGCTCCACATATGATCGGGATTGATGGTGC
>CALAKE010000253.1 GCA_937922775.1 uncultured bacterium
ACGCAGGGGCGATCTCGGGAGGCTTTGCCCGGATAGGGCGAGCGCAGCGAGTCGCCTCCTGAGATCGCCCCTGCGTGCCGCCCGGCTTGCTCGCTCTGTGGACTAGCGGGGGGCGGTGGCCATGATCTCGAGGACCTGGTCAATGTCGCTCTGCGTATGGTCTGCGTTGACCTGGAAGCGGATCTCCTCATCTCCACGGGGCACCACCGGAAACGCCAGCCCCGTTGCCAGGACGCCGTTGTCCTCGAGGTGCTTGACGATGGCGTGAGTGAGGTCGGTATCCCTGACCATGAGCGGCACAACCGGGTGTGGCCCGGGGATTGTCTCCCGACCCATGTCGACGAGCCCTTTCTCGAAGCGGGCTGTCAGGGAGCGCAGCTTGTCGAGAAGCTGTAGCCCTTCAGCGGAGTCTAGAATCTCGACCGCGCGCAGAGCCGCGAGGGCTTCGCTCGACGTAATCGGATTGGAGTAGATGTAGAAGGGCGCGGTCTCGCGGAAGAAGCGGATCATTGATTCGTTGCCCACCACGTAGCCACCATTGACGCCCAACGCCTTGCCCAAGGTTGCCACCAGGATGTCGACCGGTGGTGAGCCAGTGTGCTCCTCGACCCCGCGTCCAGTGGCTCCAATAGCGCCGACGCCGTGGGAATCATCCGCGATCACCACGACGTTCTCAGGAAATGCGAAATCGAGCTTGGCCGCGATCCCCATGATTTCGTCGAGCGGAGCGTGATCGCCGCGCATGGAGAAGATGCCGTCGGTGATCACGAGAACACGCTTCGCCCGACCCTGAGCGGCTTCGATGGTCTTCTCGAGAGCAGCCATGTCGAGATGCGGGTAGATCTCCTTTTCCATGGGACGTGACAAGCGCACCGCGTTGATGATGCAGCTGTGGTTGAGCTCATCGCTGATCACAACGGTCTCGTCGGTGACGAGAGGAGAGATGATTCCCATGACCGTCGCGTAGGCGGCGGAGAAGATCATTCCGGCCTCCCGGCGGTGGAACTCCGCAAGCTTCCGCTCGAGGTCGATATGCGGCGAGTAGGTTCCGCTGATAAATCGCACTGCGCCGGGGCCCACGCCGAAGGCTGCGGCGGCTTCCTCCTCCGCTGCGATCATGTCCGCCCGCATCGACATGCCCAGGTAGGAGTTGGAGTTCATCCTGATGTACTCCTGGTCACCATGCCCTGCCAGCTTGAAGCGTGGCCCACGATCCCCCGCGGGCGCCGTCGCCTGCGTTACCACGGTTTCGGCTCCCTTCGCCGTTCCGTTCTCTTCGAGCTGAGCAACGTGTGCTTGCAATGCGGCAGTCAGTCGATCGCTGGGCATGTGGCACTCCTTGGATGAAACCGTCTCGTAGATCCAGTCTTTTGGACTCACAGCAGGCCGGGCCCCCTACGCACGCAGAGGCAACGGCGAGCCCATTGAATTCCAGAAGACGAATTATATCCACTGACGGCGATGGGAGTATTGGCGCGGACGACGTAACCGGGCCCACGGGCGCGGACATGCAGCTGAGACAGTTCGTTATTTGAGATCGAACCTTGAAACGTTATGCTGCTTGGGCCAGCACAGTCCCAGCTTGCTCTCTGCCCCGGCCGCCATTTCAAGGGAGGGCCAGGTGACCGCTGTCGAAACAGGCGCACGAACACCGCGAGATGAAGCCCTCAGGCCATCGGGAAGCTTCGCTTCTCAGGGAGCAGGTACAGAATCAGATTCCCTGGCCCGGATAGACCTATCGCCAGACGAGGCCCTCAACCAGATCGTTCTCGAGACCCTTCGGCCAGCGCTCCTCGGCTTCGCTGCCATCTACTCGGCGTTCATGGTGTTCAGTTGGACCAGCTATCCGGACGCGGTGCGTCAGCCCATCGTGGCCTCCGAGGCCATGCTCATCGCGTTCATGCTCGCCTTGCATTTCGCCGTCAAGCGAGATGTGGTTCCGCGGCGCTACGCCAACATGGTCGTCACGATCATCGCAGCACTCGTCTTCGCCAACATTCTCCTCGCCTACTCGCTCCTGGGCGCAATGCCGTACGCGTATCTGCACACGAGCTACCTCGTCATCTTGATGATGGGACTAGGCTTCTTCCTGCTTTCTGCGTATTGGCTAGCGTTTGCCGTCGGCTCGATCGTCGTGATCTGGGGTGCCGTGGTGGTCACGACGAATACGCCGAATGTCGCCGCCCACCTCTTCCTCGCCCTCATGGCCGCGGCCGTTCTTTCGGTTGTGATCCACCAAGCGCGATTCAGGACGAACCGGCGGCTGCTGCGGGCATTCGATTCTGTATCCAAGGAGACGGGAGAGCGACAGCAGGCGCAGAAGGTCAAGTCGGTACAGTTTCAGATTTCCCAGGCCGTGGGTGCATCTGAGAAGCTGTACGACCTCATGGAGGTCGTACACCAGCAACTCGGCCGGTTGGTGGACACCACCAATTTCTACCTGGCCCTCTACGACGAGGAGCTGAAGACCTATTCGTTCCCGTATCACGTTGATGAGTTCGACCTGCCGACCAGCGTCCAGCCACGGGAGCTCCGCAAGAGCCTCACTGACTATGTACGTCGCACGGGACAGCCCCTGTACGTCACCGAGGAAGTGCACGAAAGCCTCGAGAAGGCCGGTGAGATCGAGCTCGTAGGCACGCCGTCGCCTTTCTGGTTGGGCATACCGCTGAGGACCAACGAGGGAGTCATTGGAGTACTGGCTATTCAGAGCTACTCCAAGGATCGTCCATATACGCCAGCGGATCTTGAACTGCTGACCTTCGTGTCGAGAAACATCGCCCTGGCGATTGAGCGCAAGCGGCGCGAGGAGTCCTTGAGCTTCACACAGTTCGCGGTCGATCACACCGCCGACGCCATGTTCTGGATGAACTCAGCCGGTCGACTCATTTACGTCAATGGTGCCGCCTGTAGTTCCCTTGGCTACTCGCGTGACGAGCTGCTATCGATGACGATCCACGACATCGACCTGGGCTTCCCTAGGGAGGCATGGCGGAAACAGTGGGAAGTGCTCAGGAAGCACCGCACGCTCAAGATCGAATCGCAGCACCGCCGCAAGAACGGCAGCACTTTCCCGGTCGAAATCCTGGGGAACTTTCTCGAGTACGAGGGCAAGGAGTACAACTGCGCGTTCGCATGGGACATCACGGACCGCAAGCTTGCGGAGAAGGCCCTGCGCAGGTCAGAAGAAAAATTCCGGAGCCTTTTCGAAGAATCCCAGGACGCCATCTACATCAGCACACCAGACGGACAGATCGAAGACGCCAACATGGCAGCCGTGAACCTCTTCGGGTTCTCCTCGAAACACGAGTTTCTACAGGTTGATGTCGCCCGCGATCTGTACCGCGAGCCCGCAAAACGCGACGACTTCTTGCGTCGGCTCACCTCGGAAGGCTCTCTCAAGGACTACGAGCTAGACCTGATGACGAGACAGGGCAAGAGTTTGCGCGTGGTCGCCAGCGCCAGCGCTGCACGAGATGAGAGTGGCCGGATTGTCGCGTTCCGCGGCATCCTCAGAGACGTCACCAAGAGACGCGAGCTCGAGCGCCAGCTCCGTCAGGCCCAGAAGATGGAGGCGGTGGGGCAACTTGCCGGTGGAGTTGCTCACGATTTCAACAACTTGCTGACTGGCATCACGGGCTTCACCCAGCTCGTGCTCGGAAAGCTCGATCCTGGCAGCACTGAAGCCAGCGATTTGCGCAAGACTCTGGAAATGTCTGATCAGGCGGCAGCCCTCACCAAGCAGCTCCTGGCGTTCAGCCGGCGGCAACCGCTCGAGCCCAAGGTGTTGAACCTCAACGCATTGATCGGAGACACGTTGAGCATGCTCGAGCGTCTCATCGGCGAGGGGATCGAGTTGCGTTTCATGCCGGCCGAGGAAACCGGCAACGTGCGCGTCGACCCTGGCCAGGTCGAACTGGTTCTTTTCAATCTGACGATCAACGCGCGTGACGCGATGCCGGACGGAGGGGCACTGACCTTCGAGACGAGGAATGTAGATCTCGACGAGCCATATTGCGCGGCGCATCCACACCTCGCGCCCGGGAAGTTCGTCATGATCACCGCCACTGACACCGGCTGCGGAATCAACCCGGAGACGCAGCGCCATATCTTCGAGCCATTCTTCACCACCAAAGAGGTCGGGGAAGGCACGGGACTCGGTCTTGCCACCGTCTATGGAATCGTCGAGCAGCATAGTGGGCACGTCGACGTGTGCAGCGAGCCTGGTCAGGGGACTACGTTCAAGGTCTACTTTCCTCTCGTCGCCGAAGCTGCCGCCGCGGAAACGGAAAAGTCACCACTTGGCGCCGCGCCTCGCGGCACAGAGACGATTCTTCTGGTTGAAGATGAGGACGCGGTTCGCGCAGTGGCCAGGCGTGGCCTCGAAATGGTGGGCTACAGAGTGCTCGAGGCAGCCCATCCTCTACGCGCCGAGGAGCTCTTCCTGGAAAACAGCGATCGAATCGATCTCTTGCTTACGGATGTGGTGATGCCAGAGATGAACGGTCCCGCTCTGCATCAACGACTCGTGGACCAGAGGGGCCCGCTCCGAGTACTCTTCATGTCGGGGTATCCCCAGAACGCGGTGTCACAGAACGGCAGGTTGGACCCGGACAAGCCGTTCATCCCGAAGCCATTCACGCCTGCGCAACTAGCCGAGAAAGTGCGCCAGGTGATCCACGGCTAGGGCACGCGTATCGGAGCACTCTCGAGCAGAACACGGGCGCCAGCCTCCCGCAGGGGCCATCTGAAGGACGCGAGCTCAAGCTATGGCAAAGGACCCATAGCCCACGACCTGATCGCGCGGACCGGCCGTGTCGCCGGAGTTGCGCAGATCGACCGTCGTCGCCGCCAGGCCTCTTCTACGCGCCGCGAGCAGTAGGCCTTTGAGCGCCGAGCCGCCACATGCATCCTCGCGACCCAATTCCTCGGGACGCAGCTCCTCGATGGCCTGTGCCGTCCTCTGGTCCAGGCGGCGTGCCGTCTCATAGTGGTTGTAGTGCGACAGGTCCGAGCTCACCAAGACTACGGTCTCGTCTCCACCCCATAGGGTGTCGATGACTTCCGCTACTTCCTCCATGCTGCCACCACCGACCGTCATGGCAACGAGCTCGAAGCCAGCCAGCACTTCCTGCAGAAACGGGAGTTGTACCTCCAGCGAGTGCTCGCGGGCGTGCGCGGCACTCGCTGTCACGACCTGCGGAAGCGAGGCAACACGGCCCTCGGCGTTCTTGTCGATCGAAACCTCACCCAGTGGTGTCGCGAAGGAATCCGCACCGGGCAGCGCCAGACCATCAAGCGGCACGAAGTGAGCCGGGCCCAGGAGGACCACGCGACGAATCTCATCATGCCTGGGCTGCAGCAGCGCATAGCCTGAGCCGGCTACGGGGCCGGAATACACGTAGCCAGCGTGCGGCACGACCAGGGCCTTGGGCACGGGACCGCGGGCGCGGACGCGGCCCGCTTCCAGGTACTGCCGCACCGATGTTCGTAGTTGATCGGCGCCTCCCGGATAGAAGGTGCCCGCCACCGCAGGTGGTCGCACGATCACCGCTTTTCCTCCTGTGACCAGTTGGTCGCCCTCTGCATCTATACTCACGAGAGCGCTGCCTCAGCTCAATGCACGTGCCTGACAGCGCCACCCGCTTCTGACAGAATAGTAACTTTGACCCGAACGACTCAACGGCTCAGGCTCTGGGGCGCGAGATTCCGGACGTCCGGCCTGATATGACGAAGAGAGAAGCAGCATGCCCCTCTATGAATACCAGTGCAGCGGCTGCGACGAGCGGTTTGAGGCCCTGCAGCGCATTGGCGACGACGGGAAGGACCTGACGTGCCCGGCGTGTGGGAAGCGGAAGCCGAACAAGGTCTTTTCCACCTTCGCTGCCGGCAGCGCTGCGCATGGCGCACCCCAAGGCGCCGCTCCAGCAGCTCCCCACAGTTGCCAATCCGGCGGCTTTGGCTGAGCCCATTGACCTGAAGCCGGCCGGAGGCCGGCTCACCAGCAGGCGGCGTAATCGTCCGAGAAGCCCAGGCTATCGAGTTGGATTGTCGGGCCGCAGATGAGACGCCAGAAACCGCCAGATCTCGCCGCGTGACTCCTTCGCCAATGGCGTGTCGAGCCGGTTGAAGCTATGCCCACCGGCTGCGTCTTGGTAGATCTTGTACTCGAATCCCGTCTTGCCGTTGGCTTGCAGCGCCTGGATGAGTCGCTCGACCTCGAGCACGTTGACGTCCCCGTCATTGGTGTTCGTATGGATGAGCAACGGCGTGCCGTCGTACTTTTCGGTGTTCCAGGAGGGCGAGCGGCGGCGGTACTCCTCGACATCTTGGTATGCGCTCTTGCCGATGTGGTAGGACGCCGAGTAGAGATCGCGATAGCCCTGCGTCTTGTAGCCCATCCGAGCAATCAAGTCACTGACCGGGACTCCAGCGTAGGCTACGGCGTAGGCATCGGGATGATCGAAGATGTTCATGAGCGCGTGCAGGCCGCCGTGGCTCCAACCGATAATGCCAACGCGGTCTTCATCGAGGAAGTCGTAGCTTTCGAGCGCGAAGTTGCGCGCCGCGTACGTGTCTTCTGTTTCGAGGCCGCCATAGTCGATGGCGCGCCAGAACCCGCCGCCGTATCCGGTGCTGCCCCGGTATTCGGGCGCGATCACGGTGTAACCCTGAGCCAGAAGCTCACGCAGGATGTTCGAATAGCTGCTCCCGAAGTTGCTGTGCACGCCGCCGTGCGGGAAGACGATCAGGGGCTGCTTTGTGCTGCGATCGAGATCCTTGGGAATGAACACATACGCACGGATGCGCAAAGGGTTGCCGGCACCCTGGCCCGTTGGATTGGGCTGATATCGGGGCGGAGGACCTGTGAACGAGACCAGGTCGATGTCGGCGATGTCACCAACGCGCTGGAAGAACATCAGGTCGTCAACCTGCCGGCTCAATGAATCGAGTCGATGCTGCAGGCCATCGATATGCCTCTGCAACATTTCCTGGGTCTGTTGTTCCTCGGATTGCTGCGCTGCCGCGGGCACGACAGGCACGATCATTGCGAGCGCAAGGAGCAACGACAGCAGGGGGATGTATCCAAGGCGCCGAGAATCGATTGTGGGAGGCATGTGGAATCTCCTTGCAGCGGTTGGGGCGCCCGACAACGAGCGCCTTTTACTGTTGACCACAGGAGGAGAAGAACACCTGAACCGTCGATTCTCAACCTGGCAGTCGCGACCAGGTGAAAAGATCAGCCTGCATTCCCCTCCGCGACCCCACTCTGGCGGGGACGCAGGCTAGACAGGCTACCGTTGCTCTTCGAGCCAGGACTCCAGGTAGCCGATCTGGCGGGACAACTCGGCGCTGATCTGACTCGCCGTCCGGATGTCTCGCACACGCATCTGGCGCCGATAAGCCTGCTCCTCACCGGCGAGGAGCTTGAGGTAGGCGTCCATCTCGATCGGTTGGTTGGCGCTCTCTTCGAGCGGCAGCGCGTCCTGGTCTTCTTCCCGCCTCCAATCCTCCATCTCAGCGAATGCGGCACCACCGAGGTCTTCGACCTCGATCACGAAAACGTAGTCAGCCATGTCCGGCCTCGGCACCAGGCCGAAGTAGTGCGAATCCTGGATGCCCCTTCGCGCCTGATGTGCCAACTCCTGGAGGTACGGCGCTGAGAAGGCAATCGTCTGCTCTGCGGTACGGGTCTCCTCGAGGGAAGAAAGGTCGGCCTCCTGTACGTACACGCGTGGGGCGTTGAGACGAGCCTCGAGATCGTCGGGTGGCGGCGCGGAATTGCTCAAATCGGCGATCTCAGCCGTAAGATCCTTCCCCGCCTGGTGCGCCAGGATGGTCTGTTCCCAGCAGGTGTCATAGTCGCCGAGTCGGAAGGAGGAAAGCGCCGCATAGTAGTGAGCCTCGGTCCATCCGGGGTTGTAAAGGGCAGCTTCGAGGAACGCCTGCTGGGCTTCCTCTTCCCTTCCGAGGTTTCCGAGGGCCATGCCGCGGATGTAGTAGGCCATGGCGAATGAGGGGTCCTGCTCAATCGCCCGGTCGAGCTCCTCGAGTGCCTCTGCAGCCTGGTTCTGTTGTAGCAGGCTGGATGCCCGCTGGACTGCCTGCTGGGATTGCGGCGTCTGTCCTCCAGTGGCCGCAGTCTCGTGAGCGGAGAACATGAGCGCGAGGCTCGGAATGAGGGTCAGTAGCAATACCCACCTGGCGTGATGTCTCATGACGAACCCTTTCTGCGCCAACTCGGACCTTGATGTATCGTTTTCTAGTATAGCCCTCGGTGGGTAACGAAACACCGGTGAGATTCGGAGGGATCCAGGCGACATGGCCATCCAGTGCGCACACTGCAAGAGTTACGCTTGTCGCGCCGGCCGAATCGACGCGGCGCCCGAATCCTGCCCGATGCAGCGCGGCACATTCCCCGGCTTCGAGGAGCTTTACAGCTCCGAAGAAAGACGTCGCATGGCGTACGAGGCAGCTCGTATCGAGGCCGAGGGTTACTGCCGCTGGACGCGGATTCGAGAGGTTCTCGAGTTCGCCCGCCGGATGGGCTACACGAGGCTCGGGATTGCCCACTGTGCCGATACCGCGAAGCTCGCGGCCAGGGCCGCCGAGTATCTCTCCGGCGAAGGAATCGACACTCGAGTACCTCCTCGTTCAGAGTGCTGCGATCCACGGGAGCAGGCGGATTTCCTGTCACGTTCGGCTACGGATCTGAACCTTATCTGCGGCATGAGTATCGCGCACGAGGCAATCTTCATCCGCGAATCAGATGCCCCAGTAACCACCCTGGTCGCCCGTGACGCGCGACTCGGACACAACCCGGTCGCGGCGCTCTACACGAGCAACAGCTACTACCGATCCGCTCTTTTCGAACGTGATCGTGGCGGTGAGAAGAAAGGGCTGGAGGGGTCGGGCAATGAGCTTCTCGAGCGCATCGCGCTGGAAGTCCAGGAAGCAGCCGGCAATGACTGGTGTCGGGTCGTGGAAGCGATGGAGGTTGCCCGCCGTTTGGGTGCGACCCACATTGGCGTAACGTTCTGCGTCGGCTTCCGCAACGAGGCGGATCGACTTGTTCGTGTCCTGGAGGCCAACGGCTTCCGCGTCACATCGGCCTGCTGTAAGACGGGAGCGGTGCCCAAGGAGCAGCTCGGTATTCAGGACTCAGAGAAGGTCTCTCCAGGGCAGCCAGAGATGATCTGTAACCCGATTGCACAGGCCGAGCTCCTCAATCGCGAGGATGTGGAGATCACACTTCTCCTCGGACAATGTGTCGGTCACGACACCGCAACGATGGCCAACCTGGATTCTCCCGCCGCCTGTCTCGTGGTCAAGGATCGCGTCATGGCTCACAACACGGCGGCAGCACTGGAGAGGCCCGATGACTGAGTTGCGAGAGGAACCCATCTGCTTCCGCGCCATCGGTGTCGTGGAGAATGCCTTCGACAAGTCGGCCCCACCGCAAACGATCGCGGCGGAAGAGTCTCGCATCATCATCGACGAGAGGCTCGTCGATGGCCTTGCCGGATTGCGCCTGGGCGAGCGCCTGCTGGTTACCTTCTTCTTCGACCGATCGGAGGGTTTCGACCTACGCCAGCATCCACGTGGAGACAGGTCACGTCCCGCCCGCGGAGTCTTCGCGTTGCGTAGCCCACGCCGCCCGAATCCGATCGGCATCACGCAGGTAGAGTTGCTGAGCATTGAGGGGAACGAGATCCGAGTCATCGGCCTCGATGCCCTCCGTGGAACTCCGGTGCTAGATATCAAACCGGCCGACACGCGCGAGATCGAGTTCCCTCCCATCGGCAAGGTGCACTCTCCATACGCAGAGCCACAAGGCGCCCCGATTCAGGTGGCCGGTGGGAAGGGGGTCGAGGGCACCATCGAAATCTACCCCGAGTTCGTCGCGGGGCTGGATAGTGTCGAGGGCTTTTCGCACCTTTTCGTCATCTACCATTTCCACCTCGCCGCCAAAGCCGAGCTCACCGTTCGCCCCTTCCTCGACGACCAGCGGCGCGGAGTCTTCGCCACGCGGGCTCCCTGTCGTCCGAACGCCATTGGACTGTCGGTCGTCCGTCTGGTGAGAGTCGAGGGAAATCTGCTGCACGTGGAGGATCTGGATATCGTCGATCTGACGCCGGTGCTCGACATCAAGCCGTACGTGCCGGCCTTCGATGCACACCGGACGGAACGTGTCGGCTGGCTCGAAGGCAAGGCCGAGGAGGCTGCGGCGAGGCGCGCTGACACCCGCTTTCGATCCTCGTGAGCATCTCTGGCGGCGCAGGCCAGGACGCGCCTCTCGCCGCCTGATTCCCTGCATCTCGACCCTTCAGTCACCCCCCTCGATCGGTTCGAATATCCGCCCGACCTGACCTATAATCAGGGTGTGTTATCCGAATACATCCGCACCGGGGGGGCGGCGGATTCGAGGAGCCAGCAACACGCCTTTCCCTACCCCATCGCCGGCATTTCGCCACGATCTACAAGCGTTTCCTCAGGGGGGAAACCATGGCCAAAGATTCCTACATGAACCGCTGGACCGTCATCGCCGGTGCCCTGATGATCCAGATCATCCTCGGCACCGTGTACGGTTTCAGCGTCTTCGTCAGGCCGCTCGAAATGGAGTTCGGCTGGAGCCGGGCTACCACCCAGTGGGCCTTTTCTTTTGCGCTTGCCACGTTCGCCATCTCGATGATTCCCGCGGGGCGCCTGCAGGACCGCATCGGACCGCGCAAGGTTGCCAGTATCGGCGGTATCCTACTCGGTCTGTCGTTCCTGATCGCCGCGGTCATCGTCGGTGGTGATCGCCCGTGGGCTCTCTATCTCACCTACGGCATCATTGGCGGCGCCGGCATCGGCTTCGGTTACGTCTGCCCGATTGCCGCGGCCGTCAAGTGGTACCCGGACAAGCGTGGACTGATCGCGGGCCTGGCAGTGGCCGGCTTCGGTGCGGGCGCCCTGTTCTTCGCCGGCCCGGCCTCAATCCTGCTGCTGCCGCCGGCCGAAACCGAGGCAATGGGGATCGGTCAGATCATCGCCGTCGGCCTCGGGTTCTCGACCGGAGCCGCCGGAGGGATCGGATGGAAGGCCTTCTTTGTTCTCCATGGCGTCGTCTGCGCGGTCGTCGTGTTGCTTGGTGCCACCCTCCTGCGCAATCCACCCGAGGGCTGGACTCCCCCTGGATGGGAACCGAAGAGAACCGCCGCGAAGGCGCAGATCGACTTCACCTGGGACAAGATGATGGATTCGCCGCTGGCAGTAATGCTGTGGCTGACCTTCATCTTCGGGGCCACGTCGGGGCTGATGGCTATCGGCCAGTGGAA
>CALAKE010000254.1 GCA_937922775.1 uncultured bacterium
TCGGCAAGAAGTACGGCAACCAGCGCGCCTGGATCATTGGTGCCTTTGTCGTGCAGGCGCTCGTGTTCGGCGCTGGCCACGCCCCGTATCCCACCATGCCGGCCTACGCCCGCGTCGTGGAGTTGATCATTCCCTCGATCATTTTCGGCCTGTTGTACCTCTACTTCGGTCTGTTGCCGGCCATCGTCATGCACTACGCCTTCGACGCCGTGCTGATCGGCATGCCGTTGTTTACCACCTCGGCGCCGGGAAGCTGGTTCGACCGAACGATGCTGATCTTGCTGACACTGGTGCCTCTCGGGGTGGTGCTCGTAGCCAGATTTCGAGGAGGCAGGTGGACGTCGATCAGCGCTGGTGAGCTCAACGAGGCCTGGGAACCGGCGCCGGTGGCGGAGAGTGTGGAAGAGGCCGCCGCACCTGCTGTCGGGGCCATGGCCGCCACCACGGCACGCCTGGTTCCGGTAGCGGGAGTCGTCGGCCTCATTCTTTGGATCACCTTCACCGGATTCAGCAGCGATGCGCCGCGGCTGGAGGTCGGACGCGGCGAGGCGATAGCTGTTGCTCAGCAGGCTTTGGGTGAGCGAGGAATCGAGCTCCCGCCTCCGTGGAGGCCGCTGAGCTCCGTCATTTCACCCCTCTATATCGAGCACCGCTTTGTTTGGCAGGAAGGCGGACCGGAAGCCTACGAGCAGTTGCTGGGGACGTACCTGACGCCGCCCTTCTGGGAGGCCCGTTACGTACGCTTCGAGGGAGACGTGGCCGAGAGAGCCGAGGAGTTCAGGCTGAGCGTCGACACCGACGGCTCGTTGCAGAGATTCTGGCACCGGCTGCCGGAGGCCAGGCCGGGGGCCGACCTGCCGGAGGATGAGGCACGCGCGCTGGCGCAGGCGGCAGTGCGGGAGAGGTTCGGTCTGGAGGTTGGCGATGCAAATACCGACGGCAGGCTGACGGAGATCTCAGCCGAGTCCGCGAAACATCCTGATCGGCGCGATTGGACTTTCACGTTCGAGGACGAGGAAGGCTACCCGCTCGAGACGGGCGCTGCGCGTGTCCACGTTCGTATCGCCGGCGACGAGGTAGCCGACATCACCCGCTTCGTGCACGTCCCGGAAGAATGGGAACGAGAAGATCGTAATCGTCAGGTGGTCCCCCAGGTGCTGGGCATCGCCGGCATCATCCTCATCGTTCTGGTGCTCGTCACTGGAGTCATCTTCGGCATCATCGCCTGGACACGCAAGAAGTTCTCGATAGTGGCGTTCCTGGTAACGATGCTCGTCTTGCTGCTGTCGTCCATCCTGACCACCGCCAACAACTGGCCCACCTTTGTGTCAGCACTCGACACGTCGCAGCCGTTCTTGTTCCAGGTCATCATCCTTCTGGCCGGCATGGCAATCGCGTTCTCCCTGATCGCCGTGGCGGTCGGCATCGTCGTGGGCTGGGTGCACCGAATGCAACTCGATTCTGGAGCCCAGTCGTCGACGCTCTTGCAGTCTGTGATCGTGGGGGTCAGCCTGGGCGCGTTGGTGGCGGGGCTTCGGGCAGCCACAGGATCGTTCGGCACCGCGCTTGCGCCGGAGTGGGCAGGTCTGGCTGATGCCAGCGCCTATCTGCCGGCACTCAGCACTGCGCTCTCACCGCTCTTTCCGAGTCTGATTACGCCCGTAGCGTTTCTGCTCTTGACCTTCGTGGCCATTGGCCATTGGACTCGGGGATGGACACGCAATCAGGCGGCGTTTTCCATTGTGCTGGTTGCTCTCGGTCTCGCGCTCGGAGGCACGGCTACCAGCGGTGTCACTGCTTGGTTGATCTCGGCGGTCGCGTCCGGGATCCTGCTTCTGGTTCTCTACCCCTACGTGTTGCGCTTCGACCTCACGGTGATTCCAGTGGGTGTGGCGACGATGGGCATCCTCGCACAGGCTAGGCAGGTCGCGATGAACGCCTACCCGGGCGCCGCGCTGGGCGGCATTCTGGCCATGATCCTGCTGGCGGCTGCCAGCGTCTTCTGGACAATGAAGCTTCGAAGGACCGAGGTCTGATCTCCTGAATCCAGAGGCTAGTGTGTGCTCACCGGTTCGGCTGGGACATCCTCATCGCCGACGAAGATCTCTGGCGGCTGACACGTATCGAACTTGAATTTCGCGATACGGGTACCCCACAAGGATGAAGGACTATACTCGCCTGTGAACCAGAAGGTGCAATCGTCGGCGGGATCGAGGTTCAGCGAATTGTAGTCGCCATACCGAGTGCTCCCGTTGGTACCTCCACCGTCGACGATGGTCAAAGCGCCCGCCGGCATGTGCCCCAGAGTATCCGTCGGCAGCCGACCGGTGTATGCAAGGCCTGCGTAGGTAGTGGCGTCGACGAAGTTGTATCCCATGCCGATGTTGCCGGCGCCGTCCATGGCGATCGATCCCATCCAGTTGTTCAGCGGCGGCCCGCCGGGGGCGAACGTGCCTTCCTGGTGGAGAGCCCAGGCGCCACCACCTGGAGTCTTACGCAACTCGAACCAGCGAATCCCGCC
>CALAKE010000255.1 GCA_937922775.1 uncultured bacterium
CGTGATTCATCTATGCCGGTCGACTCCATTATTAGGGGGAGCATGCGTTGAGAAGCTTGCAGGGAAGGTTCTTCGCGATGGCTGAGTGCTGATGGCTGAGAGCTCTCTTCTCGAAATCCGCGATCTGCACGCCTCCTTCGGGACCGGACCCGATGAGGTGAAGGCGGTGCGCGGCGTGTCATTCGATATCCTGCCGGGCGAGGCCGTGGGGCTCGTGGGGGAGAGCGGGTCGGGCAAATCGGTGACCGCGCTCTCGATCCTTCAGCTTCTGCCCTATCCCCTCGCCCACCACCCGGGGGGGAACATTCGGTTCAGGGGGAAGACCGACGCCGGCGAGGTCGAGCTCTTGGGCGCCGATCCGGCCCGGTTGCGCGAGATCCGCGGGAATCGGATCGCGATGATCTTCCAGGAACCCTTGAACTCGCTCAACCCCCTCCACTCGATCGAGCGCCAGATCAGCGAAGTTCTGTCCGTCCACAAAGGCATGGGAAGGGAGCAGGCCCGGAGTCGGGTCGTGGAGTTGCTCCACCTGGTAGGGCTGCCTGACGCGGTGGAGCGACTCTCGGCTCTGCCCCACGAATTCTCGGGGGGCCAGCAGCAGCGGGTGATGATCGCGATGGCTCTGGCCAACGAGCCCGACCTGTTGATCGCAGACGAGCCGACGACGGCCCTGGACGTCACGGTTCAGGCGCAGATCCTGGATCTATTGAAAGACCTCCAGTCCAGGCTCGGCATGGCATTGTTGCTGATCACCCACGACCTGGGGATCGTACGCCGCATGGCGGACCGGATCTGCGTCATGCACGACGGAGAGATCGTGGAGCGCGGCCCGGCCGAGGAGGTTTTCGAACGGCCACAGCACCCGTACACGCAGCACCTGCTCGCGGCCGAGCCCAAAGGTCGCCCCGACCCGGCACCCGGCGACGGGCAGCCGCTGATGGAAGCGGACCGCCTCAAGGTCTGGTTCCCGATCAAGAAAGGGGTGATCCGCCGGATCGTGGGCCACGTCAAAGCGGTGGACGGGATCAGCCTGACTGTGCGCCGGGGGCAGACCGTTGGGGTGGTAGGGGAGAGCGGGTCGGGGAAGTCGACCCTGGGCCGGGCCCTTCTGCGGCTCGAGCGAAGCGACGGGGCCATCGCGTTCGAAGGCCGCTCGATCCAAGGGCTTCACTCCAAGGCCCTGCGGCCCCTGCGCTCCGAGATGCAGATCGTGTTTCAGGACCCCTTCGGCTCCCTGAGCCCGCGGTTTTCGGTGGGGCAGATCATCGAAGAAGGGCTGCGCGTCCACCGACGCGGGGAAACCGCAGTGGCGCGCCGTGATCTCATCGGTCGCGCCCTCGCAGAGGTGGGCCTCGAGCCCGAGATGCAGGACCGCTACCCCCACGAGTTCTCCGGAGGCCAGCGCCAGCGGATCGCCATCGCTCGGGCGCTCGTCTTGAAGCCCCGGTTCATGGTCCTGGACGAGCCGACCTCGGCACTGGATATGTCGGTGCAGGCCCAGATCGTGGAGCTCCTGCGCGACTTGCAGCGAAGATACGAGCTCGCCTATCTGTTCATCAGCCACGATCTCAAGGTCGTTCGGGCCCTGGCCCACTACGTCGTGGTCATGCGGGACGGCCACGCGGTGGAGCAGGGGCCGGCGAACGAGGTCTTCGAGAACCCCACGCAAGACTACACCCGCACCCTTCTCGACGCCGCTTTTCGCTTCCGGGCGTGACGGGGAACACGGAATCACTCTGGAGGGCAAACTTCGCAACCCTTTGGCGACTTCGCGCCTTTGCGAAAAATAACGGGGTTATACACATACGCTGTTCGAGGCAAGCATAGCGATGTGCTCTCGTGTGCACGAGTTGACCCCCGATCCGGGGCGAAGGTCCGAGCGCTGGGCCTGGTGGGTCGCCTGGTGGGTCGCCTGTTGGCTCCTCCTCGTCCCGTGCGCGACGCACGATGAGCGTCGGGACGACCGCGGTGAGTACTCCGAGGCGAAACACGTGCTCCTCTTCATCGGCGACGGGATGGGCTTCGAGCAGGTGAAGGCGGCTGGGATGTACGCCAACGGCTCGGCGGGCACGCTCTCGTTTGAGTCTTTTCCCCACCGCGGCACCGTGACGACCCACGCGGCGGGCGGAGACGTAACGGACTCGGCCGCCGCTGCGACCGCGATGGCCACCGGAATCAAGGTCGCCAACGGGGTGATCAGCGTGGCCCTGCCCGGCGATGGACGCCCCCTTGAGACGATTCTCGAACGCCTGGCGGCCCAGGGCAAGGCCACGGGGCTGGTCACGACCACCTATATCACCCACGCCACGCCCGCCGCCTTTGCCGCCCACGCTCCCCTCCGCTTGCTCTATGCCGACATCGCGGCCGACTATCTCACGGATTCGAGGCCCAACGTGTTGTTCGGAGGGGCGATGTATCTCACCCGCGGAGCGGCGCTTGAGGCCGGGTATGCGGTTGTGACCGATCGGGAGGAACTGGCGGCCCTGGACACGGAACAGGCCACCATGGTCTCCGGTCAATTCGGCGATGCTGACCTACCGTATGAGCTCGACGGGCGGGGCGACCTGCCGAGCCTCGCGGAAATGACGCGGGCAGCGCTCGCGATCCTGGACAACGATCCGGACGGGTTCTTCCTCATGGTCGAGGGCGGACGCATCGACCACGCCGGGCACGACAACGACATCGAGCGAACGGTGCGAGAGACGCTTGAGTTTGCCAACGCCGTGGCCGTGGCCCTCGCGTGGGCCCAGGGCCGCACCGACACCATGATGTTCGTAACCTCCGACCACGAGACCGGCGGTCTTCAGGTCCTCGAGAACAACGGAACCGGCCGCGCACCCACGATTTCCTGGGCCCACGGCGGACACACCGGGCGGGTCGTCCCGATCTACGCATGGGGCGTCAACGCCCACCTGATCTCCGGCACCGTCGACAACACCGACGTCTACCGGCTGATGCTGCGCTCCGGCCGCCGCGAGTGAACGGCGTTTGCCTCTCAGCCTTTGTGCTGATCCGGGTACGACCGAGCCAGGATCGGCCGCGGGTCGAGGGAGGGCCCGATGTAGCTGATGGGGTACCGGAGCCCGGTTTTGTGCAGCCGCTTCAGCCCGTTGAGCGCCCGCTCGAGCTCGCCGGCGGGAATGGCGAGGCAGATCTCGTCGTTGGTCACGCTGCCCATGGCACGCTCACCGTAGCAGGGGATGCTCAGCGCTGGTTTGCCGGTCACGTAGGACTGGCCCAATGAGTCGGAGCAGGCCCCCTCGCCGATGAACGAGAACCAGAACTGCTCGTACTTCTCCTTCTGTAGCCCGCACATCAACATCATGAGCTGAGCCGGGTTGCCGTAGATCAAGAGGGTCTCGGGCTCGAACTTCTTCTTCGTGAGGGGGGCGAGCACGATGGCTCCGCCCGGCGGGATGCGCGGGTAGTCTTCCTGCTGCTCCATGGCCTGTTCGGGAGTGCCGAACCAGGTGGTGGCGAGCTGCTTCGACTCGGCCTCTTTGCTCTCTTCGGTGGCCGGCCGTAACCCGCACAGGCGCGTGCAGCGCTCGCTCACGGGGTCCTCTTTGGTGAGGCCGACGGTGAACCCGTTGACGCGCACGAGAAAGGGGACCTGGCAGAATGTGAAGAAGTGGTCCATCCGAGCGACGTTCTTGATCGCATCGAGCTCTTCGGCCTTCTCCAACCGCCGGTAGGCGATGATCTTGGTCTGGAGACGAAGCATGTCCTCGAGTTCCGCGCCCAGGTTTGCCAATTGTTCGATTTGCTCCATGACGATTCTCCTCGTTGGATGTTGTTGACGGGTGGTTGACGCGTCTTCCAGCGCAGCTGTCGCTGCGCCCGAGCTTGCCGGTGGCGGCATTGTCGTCAAGCGCCCCGCGGGATGTCAAACGGGTTCTTCTTCCAAGGCGGTGTGTTACCCCTCCCGGAGGCCCCATAGCGCCAGGGAAGACAGTACGGTCACGGAGGCCAATGCGGCGGCGGCCAGCGTGAAACTGAACTGGAAGCCGTGGCTGTCGATGAAGCGCCCCATGACGGGGGTCAGCACGCCCCCGCTCTCCATAGCGGCGAAGAAGTAGATGCCGAGGACGGTCGAGCGATTCGCTTCCGAGGTGTGGCTGACGATGTAGGCTTCGGTCACGGGCATGCGCACGGACAGGCTGATGCCCAACAGGAGGAACAAGGCGAGCATTGCGGGGCCGTAAGGGAGGATGTTGAGCAGGTAGATGGTTGGGCCGGCGATGAAACAGATCGCCAAGATGACCGGAATCTTGCCGACTCGATCGGATAGGTTACCCCCCAACGGGGCCGCCCACAGGCCGGCCGAGTAGACGATGGACAACATGGCAGCCGCGGCCTTCTCACCCACGCCGAAGTGGTCGACGAGAAATAGGGGGATGAAGGCGATCGTCGAGACGATCACGGCTGAGACGCAAGTGCTGAGAACGATGACGACTGTCAGACGACGGTAGCGTCCGGGAACCGGGGCCGGACCATCGCGATCCACGGCGGTTCGTGTTTTCTCCGGCGCCGCCGTCCGCGCGCGCAGCATGGCACGGAACACCAGACCGAGGGCCAGGGTGAGGGCGGCCAGGCCAATGAAGGCTCCGCGCCAGCCCCAGACCGCGGCAATCGCGACGCCGATCAGCGGGGCAAGAAAGTAGCTGGCGCTGCCCCCAATTACGTGGAGTCCCAGGGCTCGACCCAACCTTCCCGGCTCGACTGTCGCCGAGATGAGCGGCGGGGCCGAAGGGTGATACCCTCCGGACAAGAATCCCAACAAGATCAAACCGCCGATGAGGAGTACATAGGTTTGCGAGAAACCGATCGCAAAGCCGGCCAGCCCGGCCCCACAGAAGCTCGCGACGATGATGGCGCGCGCGCCGATGCGGTCGGCCAACCATCCGGCCGGCAGTTGACCGATGCCGTAGGAGAGACTGAAGGCCGAGATGAGCAGGCCGGACTGCGTGTAATCCAGGCCGAAGTTGCTGCGGATCATCGGCAGCAGCGGCACCGGCAGTGCGGTCAGCAAGTGGTGCGCGAAGTGAGCCAGCACAAAGAGGGGCAGCAGGCCGGAAAAGAGCGGGCGCAGATCCAACGTGCGGTGGGGTTGTTTCGTCACTGGGCACACCCAAGGGCACATCCAAGTTTGAAAGCCGGGTTGACGCCCGGAGCGCCTGATTCGTGTCGGGAAACGGCCGATTGGACAAAGATGCTACGGTAGAGAAGAATCGCAGTGGTTCACCGTTCACCGCCCAGGCGGGAAGGCA
>CALAKE010000256.1 GCA_937922775.1 uncultured bacterium
CAGTACAAGGAGCTCACGCTCCACGAGTTTTTTGAAACGGGAGGGAGCCTCTCTCCCGAGAAGATGCACATGTTGTTTACCGCCTGCTACGACCTGGACAAGTTCCGGGAGTTCGTCTTCGAGAGCACGCTCTTGCAGCGCTTCGATGTCGACGAGGATTTCGTCGAGGAGATGCGTAGTGACGACGAAGCCCTGCTGCGCTTCGCGTATCACTGGGTTCGCTTTGCACTCTTCGGTGAGGACACGGTGCGGATGAAGCCCGAGGTGGCCGAGGCGTACAAGGGCTCGCTCGACAAGAAGAAGCTGTTCGACAAGGCGAACGAGAACGAAACCGAGGTGGCATCTCCATGAGCGACAACGGCAAGCGAGGCAAGGTCCTCGTGATCGGCGGCGGCATCACCGGTGTCAGCGCCGCGATCGAGGCGTCCGAGGCGGGCTGCGAGGTCATCCTGGTCGAGAAGGAAGCCTACCTGGGCGGCCGCGTGGTCCGGATGAACCAGTACTTTCCGAAGCTTTGCCCACCGAGCTGTGGTCTGGAAATCAACTTCCGCACGATCAGGACCAGTCCGTCGATCACGGTTCTGACCCAGTCGGAGGTGGAGAAGATCAGTGGTGGGCCGGGCCAGTACCGAGCGACGATTCGTCGCCAGCCGCGCGGCGTCAACAACAAATGCACCGCCTGCGGAGCCTGCGTAGAAGCCTGCCCGGTAGAACGCGCCGACAAGTTCAACTACGAGATGGGCACGACCAAGGCCATCTATTTGCCGTTCCAGATGGCCCATCCCCAGCAGTACGTCATCGACTTCGATGCCTGCGAGGGGCCCGAGTGCGGCAAGTGTCTGCCGGTGTGCCCCTACGATGCCATCGATCTCGAAATGCAGGGGCAGGTTGTCGAAGAGGAGGTCCAGTCGGTGATCTGGGCGACCGGCTGGGAGCCGTATGATGCCACCCAGATCGAGAACCTCGGCTTCGGTACCCACAAGAACGTCGTCACCAACGTGATGATGGAGCGGCTCGCCTCAGACGGCGGGCCGACCAAAGGGAAGATTCTGAGGCCCTCCGACAACAAAGAGATCGAGAGCATCGCGTTCGTGCAATGTGCCGGCTCGAGGGACGAGAATTACCTCGAGCACTGCTCCGGTGTCTGCTGCATGGGATCTCTGAAGCAGACTCGTTACGTTCGCGATCAGTATCCCGACGCTGAGATCTTCGTTTTCTATATAGATATTCGTTCCCCGGGTCGACTGGAGGATTTCTACCAGGCGGTCCAGGAAGATGAGAAGGTCACCTTCGTCAAGGGCAAGGTCGCGAAGATTACCGAGGATGCCGCTAGCGGTAACTTGGTCGTTGAGGCCGAGGATGCCCTGAGCGGCCAGCTCGCCACTCAGGCAGTCGAAATGGTCGTGCTGGCGACCGGCATCGTCCCGACGGAGGCGCCCGTCACCCTCGAGCTAGATGTCGAGCTGCAGAGGGACTCGCACGGGTTCCTTACGAACGACCAGCCCGTGGCTGGACTGCTGGCGGCCGGGTGCGCCAAGCGCCCGGTGGAGGTGGCGGCCTGCGTGAGGGACGCCACGGGGACTGCCCTGAAGGCCCTACAGACTTGCGTGGAGCGGCACGGTGGATAAGACAGAGAAGAAGCTAGCCGTTTGGATATGCAAGGGATGTGACATTGGCGAGTCGCTCGATGTCGAGGCCCTCGAGAAGGTCGCCTCCGACGAGTACAAGGTCGAGCTTTGCGGCTCACACGAGTTCTTGTGCGGCGACGAGGGCGTCGGCCAGATCAAGGAGCAGATCAAGGAGGGCGTCAACGCCCTGGTGATCGCCGGTTGCTCGCCCAGGTTCCAAACCGACACATTCACTTTCGACGGTTGCCTGACCGAGCGTGCCAATCTGCGCGAGTTCGTCGTATGGAGCCACGAGCCCAACGCGGAAGACACGCAGATGATGGCCGAGGACTACCTGCGCATGGGAATCGTTCGTGCGCAGAAGTCCGAGTTGCCCGAACCGTTCGAGGCTGAGATCGACAAGACGATTTTGGTTGTCGGCGGTGGCCAGAGCGGCATGACCGCGGCACTAGAATCGGCAAAAGCCGGATACGACGTGGTCATCATCGAGAAGCAGGATCAGCTCGGTGGCTGGCTGGCGAAGACGACCCGTCTCTTTCCCAAGAAGCCCCCTTATAAGGATGTCGAGATCGTTGACCTCGAGGCTCGGGTCAAGGAGATCGAAGAGAACGACCGCATCACGGTCCATACCAGCGCGACGATCGCGAGCATTAACGGCGGGCCCGGCATGTTCGACGTATCGCTCGACGCCAACGGCAACGGAGCGGGTTCGCAGTTCCGTGTCGGCTCGATCGTCCAGGCGACCGGTTGGAAGCCCTACGACCCCGACAATCTTGGGCACCTCGGGTACGGCAACTGTGCCAACGTCATCACCAACGTGCAGATGGAGGAGATGGCGGCTGCCGGCGAGATCAGGCGCCCTTCCGACGGCAAGTCCCCGAAGAAGATCGTCTTCGTTCAGTGTGCCGGCTCTCGTGACAAGGACCACCTTCCGTACTGCTCAGCGGTCTGCTGCCGCGTCTCGCTGAAGCAGGCGATGTGGGCTCGCGAGCTCGATTCCGAGGCGGAGGTGTTCGTCCTATATAAGGATATCCGTGCCCCCGGGCAGTACGAGGACTACTACAAGGCGGCACAGGACGATCCCGGCATCTTCTTCACCAAGGGCGAGGTGGTCGCGGTCAGCAACTCGTCGGGCGACAACCTCCTCGTCGACGTCGAGGATACGCTCATCGACAAGCACATCCAGGTCGAGGCCGATCTGGTCGTGCTGGCCACCGGAATGGTTCCCGCTGCCGCTGACGGTGAGGCCATTCGCCAGTTCCGTGATGCGCAGAAAGTGATCGCAAAGGGCGAGGAAGGCGCACAGCTCGAGACGGCGAAGGTGACGGTCGAAGAGATGGCCGCGTACGAGGGCACCGAGATCCTGAATCTCAACTATCGTCAGGGCCCCGACCTGCCGATGCTCAAGTACGACTTCCCTGATTCGCACTTCATCTGCTTCCCCTTCGAGTCGCGACGCACCGGCATCTACCCTGCCGGCACGGTTCGGGCGCCAAACGACATGGACGGCTGTTGCGAAGACGCCACCGGAGCGGCCATCAAGGCGATCCAGTGCGTGGAGCTCGCTACACAAGGGAAGGCGATGCACCCACGCTGGGGGGATCAGTCCTATCCGGACTTCTTCCTGCAGCGTTGCACCCAGTGCAAGCGCTGCACGGAGGAGTGCCCGTTCGGCACCATCAATGAGGACGAGAAGGGTACTCCCGACCCGACTATCACCCGCTGCCGTCGCTGCGGCATCTGCATGGGCGCCTGCCCGGAGCGCATCATTTCCTTCAAGGATTACTCGGTCGAGATCATCTCTTCGATGATCAAGGCGGTCGAGGTTCCCGATGAATACGACGAGAAGCCGAGGCTTCTCGGATTGCTCTGCGAAAACGACGCGTACCCGGCCCTCGATGCCGCGGGATTCAAGCGCCTGCAGCACAGCGAATGGATCCGCTTCATCCCGGTTCGCTGTCTGGGATCGGTCAACATCGTGTGGATCGCCGATGCGCTAGCGCAGGGCTACGACGGGATCATCATGATCGGCTGTAAGTCGGGCGACGACTACCAGTGCCACTTCATTCGCGGCAGCGAGCTGATGGGCACACGCAGCGGCAACATTCAAGAGAAGCTAAAGCAGCTCGCGCTCGAGGACGAGCGCGTCCGTGTTGAACAACTGGAGATTACCGATCACGAGAGGCTGGTCGAGGTCATCAACGAGTTCTCGGAAGAGATCGACGACATTGGAATGAATCCATTCAAGGGATTGTAGGGGGCACCCACAATATGCCTGATCCCTATGTGGTGAGACCGGACAGCGAATTCCTCGGCCGCATTCTCGCGCAGGGCGGCGAGGACGCAAAGAAGTGCTTCCAGTGCGCCACCTGCTCTGTCGTCTGCGACCTGTCAGACGGCGGGCCGGCATTTCCTCGCAAGGAGATGATCTGGACGCAATGGGGCTTGAAGGACCGGCTGATGGCCGATCCGGATGTGTGGCTCTGCCACCGGTGCAACGATTGCTCGACGCACTGCCCCAGAGGAGCGCGGCCGGGCGACGTCATGGCGGCCATCCGGCGAGAGCATGTTTTTCACTATGCCTTCCCCGGGTTTCTCGCCAGGTGGCTGAATCAGCCCAAGCTTCTGCCCCTCATGCTGCTGATTCCCGCAGTTCTGCTGGGGTTGGCGTTTATGGCGAGGGATTCAGTTCAGAACGCCCTCAGTATGTCGACCTATTCGACATCGAGAATCATTTACTCCTACTCGGTGTGGTTTCCCCAGTGGTTGCTGATCGGCTTCTTTCTGCTCTTCAGCGGCCTCGCGTTGATCGCTGTTTTCGTTGGAGTAGGGCGGTTCTGGGGTGCTCTTAAGGCGGCCGATGCGGCAAATGGGGGCCGGGTACCGACCAGGGGCTTGTTCACGAGCATCGGGTCGACCCTGAAGCTCATCCTCTCGCATCAGCAATTCAGCCGCTGCACGGCTGAACACAGGCAGTATTTGCCGCATGCGTATGTTTTCTACGGCTTCGTCGCCCTTTTCCTCGTGTCGTTGTGGACGATGACCGCCAAGTGGAATCCGTTGATTCCCGACACCTTCGTCTACCCCTTCAGCTTCTTCAGCCCCTGGCGCATTCTCGCCAATATCGGCGGCTTGGCGCTCCTGCTGGGCTGCCTGATGTTGATCTGGGCGCGCTTGCCAGGTGCGGGTGACGAAGGAAAGCGTAGCGTAAGCTCCAGCACCTACTTCGACTGGGCCTTCATCGTGACGTTGTTGCTGGTGACACTGACGGGCTTTGCTTCCGAGGTTCTGCACTACGCGAGGCTGGAGCCACACCGGCACCTCGTCTATTTCATCCACCTGCTGTTTATCCTCACCCTCCTGATGTACCTGCCCTACTCCAAGTTCGCCCACATGGTCTATCGAACGACGGCCATGGTCTACGCCGACTACACAGGCCGGAAGACCGCGGTCCCGGTAGTGGCGGCTGCGGCGAGCGGGGACGTGGTAGCCGAAGAGGCGGTGGCAGGGGAGGTTGCGAGCGAGGGCGAATCAGCCGAGGAGGCGAACGCCGAAGATCCGGCACACGAAGAACCTGAAAACGTCCAAGGTGAAGACAAATGAATTCCACTGCAGGGCGGACGAACGACAAGAAGTTTCTGATCGTGGCGATTCCCGTGCTGCTGATGCTGATCCCGATCGGGTACAGCGCAGTCGCCTGGGCGATTTCGCTGGGAGCTGATGACTCAGAGCCATTTCTCGAGATGCCGTCTGGCGAGATCCAGGAATGCGTCCGTGAAACGGAATGGATGCGCTTCAACCACTGGACCCTGCTGAAGGAAGCACGGGACGAGTCGTTGCGCACCGCAGGGTCGCATGGCGAGATCGGCCTGAGCAGGCTCATCGACCAGAACAGAGTTGTTCACGAGGGCGAGCGGGTTTACTGCAGCGACTGTCACACGAGCAGAGAAGAATTCTGCCTCCAGTGTCATAGCCAAGCGAACGTAATGCTCGATTGCTACACGTGTCATGAATACCAGTAGTCACCCGGGGTGATCTGGCAACCAGGAAGGCCAGGGACAAGATGGATAGAAGAAAGTTCCTGAGAGCGGGCGGCATCGTGCTGACGGCACCTGCCTTCGGATGTGCGCTGCAGGGGTCATCGACAGACGAGTCGGCAGGCTCCGGGCATACATCATCCGGTCGCCGCTGGGGCATGGTGGTCGATGTTCCGAAGTGCCGCGAAGGCTGTACCGCTTGTATGGACGCCTGCCGGACGGAGCACAACCTTCCAGAGCCCGAAGATCGACG
>CALAKE010000257.1 GCA_937922775.1 uncultured bacterium
CGGTCGCCCCATGCCGATAGGCGCCCGCCCGGCCATCCCGGAAGCTCAGTACCGCAGGTGCGATCTCGAAAAGGTGCCCCGGTGCGGCTGCCACTTCCGCTGTGTATTTCTGAATGGGTGACACATCGAGGACAAAGGCGCTGCGCCCGTGCGTGCCGATTACCAACTCATTGTCACGCGGGTGGACGACGAGATCGTGCACGGGCGTCGTCGGCAGGTCATTGACCAGCGATTGCCAGAAAGAGCCGCGATCGAGCGACACGTAGGCGCCGAGGTCGGTGCCCACGTAGATCAAATCGGGCCGCAGCGGATCCTCACCGATCACGTTGATGGATTCGCCCGGAAGACCACCGCCAATCGACTTCCAGCTCGCTCCGAGATCTTCCGTGACGAACAGGTAGGCAGAGAAGTCATCCTCGCGATAGCCGGTGAAGGAGACGTATGCGCGCCTCGGATCGTGGCGCGAGGCCACTACCCTACTGACCCAGAGAGCGGGCAGCCCGGCACTCACGTCCATCCACGTATCACCATCATCCGGCGTAAAATGCACCCGGCCATCGTCGCTGCCGACCCAGATCAAGCCGCTATTCAGCACCGATTCGGAAATGCTGGTGAGCGTGCCGAAGGGTACGTTGCCTTGGCGCTCGGGTCCCGGGTCGGTCGTCAAGTCGGGGCTGGCCGCCTCCCACGTATCGCCCCGGTCCGTCGACTTCATCAACATCTGCGTGCCGTAGTAAATCGTGTCGGGGTCGAAGTGTGAGATCACAAAGGGCGTCATCCAGTTGAAGCGCAACGGCGTCTCGCCCTCCGCGGCCCGCGGTTGAATGGCCACGGTACTACCGTCTCGCAGGTCCTTGCGGCGCAGGGCGCCGAACTGGTGCTCATAGAACACGATGTGGGTATCGATCGGGTGAACTGGTGTGAAGTAGGAATCACCGCCCCCCCAGCGGTCGATGTAGACGTGCCGCCAGGGATCCTCACGCCCCACCTCGATCGGCACGTTGCTCGGTCCGAACAGCGCGGCATCATCCTGCGTGCCCCCGTAGATCTTGTAGGGCATCCCCATGTCGACGTTGACGGCATAGAACTCGGCAATCGGCAGGTTGTTGAGGTGCAGCCAGCTCACGCCTCGGTCGTACGTCACGTAGACACCGCCATCGTTGCCGACAATCATGTGATCTGCGTCGCTCGGGTCGATCCAAAGCTCGTGCTGGTCGAGGTGTAGCACAGTCGCCTCGTGGGCCAGCAAATGGACGATGGCGCCTCCGAGCTCGAAGAAGGTCCGCCCGCCATCTTCTGATGCCCAGAACACCTGGCCCGGCACGTAGACACGATCGGGATGGTCTGGCGCGACTTTGATAATGCAGAAGTCGTAGCCGGCCGGAATGTTCTGCTCGCTCACCTTACGCCAGGTATCACCGCGATCATCGGATCGATAGACCTCCCCGGTGGGCTTGCGACGGCCACCCTCGCCCGCTGATTGCGGCGCCCGGTTGTCGAGCAGCGCGTAGAGGACGCTGGGTCGCGACGGGGCGACAGCGAGGTCGATGCGGCCGACGTGCTCGCCTTCCGGGAATCCCTCTGTACGCAGTGTCCAGGAGACTCCACCGTCGGTGCTCTTGTAAATTCCGCTGCCGGGTCCGCTCTGCGTGTGCCCCCAGGCTCGCCGCGCTCGCTCCCATGTAGCCGCATACAGAATGTCGGGATCGGACGGGTCGATGACCAGGTCGATCGCCCCTGTGCGCTCGTCGACGAACAGGACTCTCTCCCAGGTGCGCCCACCGTCGACGGTCTTGAATACGCCGCGCTCTTCGTTGAAGGAATACAGGTGGCCGATAGCGGCAACCCACGCGACGTTCGAGTCAGTCGGATGAACGATGACCTCGGCGATGTGGTGACTGTCGGCCAGACCCATGTGCTGCCAACTCTCGCCGCCATCCTCCGACTTGAACACTCCGGTACCGGCATACGAGCTGCGCGCCATGAGCACCTCACCGGTACCGACCCAGATGATGCTCGGGTCGGACGGCGCCACCGTAACGTCCCCGATGGAGAACGTGGACTCGCGCTCGAAGATCGGCTTCCAGGTGATGCCGTTGTTCTCCGTCTTCCAGAGATTGCCGGCGCCTGCGCCGACGTAGATGGTCGCTTTGCGGGTCGGGTCTACGGCAATAGCCTCGACGCGGCCGCCCTGCATGCTCGGCCCTACGGCTCGCCACTCGAGGTTTCTGAAGATAGATGCGTCGCGCATCTCGACGTGGAGCTGCCATGAGGCCATTCGTTCCGCGGCGGAGGTGGGGTGCGGCGCGGACGGGATGGAGAGAGAGTCGTTCTGCTGACCGTTTCCCCATGCGGAGGCCGAGCAAACGAGCGTGAAGGCAACGAACAGTATCCAGGCAACAGACCGATTGGGCATCGCGGCTTCTCCTGTTCCCCCGCCAGGGCAGGAGAAGCCTATCGCAAGCGGGCCCCCGCTGTGGAGCCTGCTAGCGGCCCCGGAGCCTCGGCGCTGGACGGTGAGAACGTGCCTACGCCTAGAGCCCCGTCTCCCTGCTCGCGTCGCGGTACTTGCACCACGCGCAGGAGCGGCCGGGCGGAGGTGCATCGGGGAGCTCCAACACCTCGACCACCTCGGAGAGGTAGTTGACGAACTCATCGTCGTCGCGCGGGATCTCGACCCATTCGAGCCTGCCCGTCAGCGCCGCGTCGGCGGCAATCTCGTGGGAAAAGCGCCACGGCTCGTACACCAGCAGGCCGAACTTCGTCACTGGCGCGACGGTGAACTTGTCCTCTGCCGGATTCTCGAGGGCCCAAGCGTACGCGTGTAGCTGCCGCGAGTACTTGGCGAGGTGCTTGGGGCTGACCCGAGTGGTCTTGAAGTCGATGACGCCGTAGGTGGAGTCATCGAACTGCAGCACCGTGTCGAACTTCCCCCGGATGAAGCACGTTGATTCTCGACCGGGAACCTCGATGGGCGTCGATTCCACCCACTCCTCGCCAAAGGCGACAACCCCGGGCGGCATGCCGGGGACAATCTCCTCGGTGCGCTTCTTCATGAAGCAGTCCTTCATGGCGTTGTCGATGGTGCCGAAGATGCGCGGGAAGGGACCGGGAGGCCGGCGGAAGCCGGCAGCGACCTTCAAGTAGAAGCAGCGCCTGCAATCCTCCCAGAGAAAGGCAAAGTCCGAGGGGCTGAGTTTGAAGTTTCTTGGGACGGGGCCGAAAAGATCCTCGGTCGGCTGGTGCTGGTTGGGTTTCGGCAAAGAGAAAAGCTCCTGCTATTGGTGGGTTCTGACCCGACCACGATGAGAACTGGTCAAGGTCGCAGCAAGCGAAGCCTGCCGCGTCGAATCATCAATCGGCAGCACGCGTGGGGCTCAGAATCCACTGATGTCGGACATGTCCCCCAGCATCACACCCGCCAGGCCGAAGAGGAAAATGAAGAATACCGCCGCGATCAGACCCAACAGAAAGAGCACGCCCGTGATGGTGAAATAGGTTTTGATCTTTCCTAGCGACATGACGAGCTGCCCCTCGTCGCCCGTTGCGTAGGCTCTCTCTACAGCGCCCGCCGACTGCAGCAGAAGGACCCCCATCCAGATGGGCAACCAAGCGAAGATGATCCCGAGGCCGAGAGTCGAGATCACGACGAGCGCCCCATGGAGGATCGACAGAACGCCGACAAGCTTCATCCAACCCTTGGCCTGGTGAATCGGCAAGCTGACGTTTCTGACAATCTCGCTCTGCGCATCATGTTCCATCGATACCCCCTGAGTGTTTGCTGCCCTCGGTCTTCCCTGCTGCGGTCGACTCATCCTGTATCACGAAACGGACGGGCGGGTCGACCCTCAGCCCCATACGAGCCCGGGCCAGTAGTGGAGGCTCTATGCCAGCAACTTCCCGAATCGTTCCAGGATCAGACGAGCGGGAGAATCTTGCACTGACTCCAGCACCTGCTCGGGATCCCGTCCTTGCTCTCGGATTACATCGCGCTGGATGTCGACGTACATGCGCATGACCGGGGCACTGAACTCCGGGTGGAACTGGAGCCCCCAGGCGCGCTCTCCGATACGAAACGCCGCGTTGAGATCGAAGTCGCTGCTAGCTAGCCTCACAGAGCCTTCCGGCAACGTTAGCACCGACTGGGCATGAGTGGCCTGTGCGGAAAAGCTCTCCGGCAAATCGGCGAACAGTAGATCATCCTGCGCCGCCGCCGCCTTGTGAATGGTCACCGTACCGATCTCTCGCCCGGCGGGATGGTAGCCAACGTCCCCGCCCATGGCGTGGGCGAGAAGCTGGTGCCCGTAGCAGACCCCGAGAATCGGAATGCCGTCGCGGTAGAGACCTGATAGCCATTCGCCGGCCGCCTCGCTCCAAGGGGCGTGGTCGGTAACCATCTCGACAGCACCAGTCACCACCACGGCTCCCGCAGCATGATTGTCTGGAGAAAGGACCAGGTCTTGGGCATTGAGCACCTGGGTCATCTCCTCCGGCAGTTTCAGACCGGCCTTCATCCAGTCTTCGAAGTCCCCGTGTTCCGTGAAGATCTCGGGATAGGTCGAGCCGGTTTTCAG
>CALAKE010000258.1 GCA_937922775.1 uncultured bacterium
GGTCCCCAGCGCGAAGGTCTCCGGAAGCCTGGCGATTCGTTCTGTGGCGTCTCCTGGCTCCGCCCCCGCGGGGGCGAAGTAGCGAGTTCCTGTGCCTATCAACAGAGGCGCCGAGGTCAGGTCGGAGACTGCCTCAGCGAACACTTCTGGGTCGGCGACCATCGCGTCGATCGAAGCCTCGAACGGAAGCATGCAGTCCGGATCGAGATGATAGAGGGCGCCATAAACCTGCCCTCGACGGGCATCGATGCACGGGGCATTCCACGCGGCACCGTCCCTACGGCCCATCGCCGCGAGCGCCTCCAGAGTGAGCACCCCGGCGACGGGCAATCCCCGCGGCGCCGCCAAACCCAAACAGGTTGCCAAGCCGACGCGGATGCCGGTGAATGTGCCAGGCCCTATCGTTACGGCAAACCCATCGATCCCCGCGAATTCTAGCTCTGCGGCGAGCAGGCAGTTGTCGATGGCCGGTGAGAGCCACGCATCGGTACGTACGTCGGGTACCGCTGTACTCGTTTCGACAACCCGCTGGCCTCGCAGCACCGCGAGGCTCGCCGGCTGCATGGCGGCATCGACCGCGATCAGAAGAGGTTCTGGACACGACTGCCGATCAGATCTCATGGCCTCATCATAGACGAGCGGGGAGACCTTGGAAGGAAGAGGTCCTCTTCGGTGCGAGAAAACCCCTGCAGGAGCCTCCGAGGCACATGCTAACCTTGCCGGGCAGTCGTGCCCCCCTCTGCAGATCGGTCCACGCCTACATCCAGGTTTGCCCAGCCACATGCCTCCTCGCAAGGACGCCAAGACGCCGATGATGCAGCAGTTCCGACGCATCAAGGCTGAACACCCTGACGCGATCGTCTTCTTCCGACTCGGCGACTTCTACGAGATGTTCTTCGAGGACGCGGAGACAGCGAGCCCGATCCTGGAGATCACACTCACCGCGCGCAACCGCGGTCGTAGCACAGAGGCTCCCATGTGTGGCGTTCCCTACCATGCAGCGCGCGGCTACATCGCTCGTCTGCTCGATGCCGGGTTCAAGGTCGCCATTGCCGAGCAGGTCGGTGACCCTGCCACGAGCAAGGGGCCCGTCGACCGGCAGGTGGTGCGGGTGATGACTCCGGGGACGTTGGTCGAGGACGACCTCCTCAGTAGCTCCGAGAACAACTACATTGTTGCCGCTGTCGAAGACTCGGATCACCTGGGCCTCGCCGCCCTCGAGCTTTCGACCGGGGAGTTCATCGCCGCCGAGTTCGCTGGCGTCGATCGTCGGGCCCGAGCACGTGACGAGATTGAGCGCTGGGCGCCGAAGGAAGTTTGCCACCCGGAGGGCAGCCTACCTGAGGACTGGCTCGGGTCCGCATCGACCCGAAATCAGAAGCCGAAATGGACGTGGAGCCCGGTTCCACCGTGGACTTTCGATCCCGAGCGCTCCGAGGCCCGTCTGGAGGAGCAGTTCGGCGTAGCCACGCTGGCCGGTTACGACCTATCAGGATGCCGTCTGGCCATCGGCGCGGCGGGGGCGCTGCTGCAGTACGCTGGTGAAACTCGGCGAGCGCCGCTCAGCCACATCCGCTCGATTCGACGATATCGCGAGCGCGAAGCCTTGCAGCTCGATGCCACCACGCGGCGGACGCTGGAGCTTGTCGAGTCATGGCAGGAGCGGACCCGCGAGGGATCATTGCTGGATGTGATCGACGAGTCGGTGACTGCCATGGGCAGCCGTCGGCTGCGGCAATGGTTGCTGCGACCCCTCCGTGACACCGCTGCCATCAAGTTGCGCCAGGATGTGATAGAGGCCGCCCTGAAGAGCACGCTCGAGCGTGCTGAGTTGCGTTCTGCGCTGGAATCGATCCGCGACCTCGAGAGGCTGACGGCACGGACCACCATGGGCAACGCCACCGCCCGCGATCTGGCCGGACTACGGGCTTCGCTGGAGGTGCTGCCCGAGGTGCGCCGAGCCCTCGAGAATCTCGGCGGAGGAGATCTCGCCGCGCTTCTCACGAAGGAGATGGATCCATGCGAGGACGTTCGGGATCTCGTCGATACTCGCCTCGTCGACGAGCCACCTCTCAGCCTCGCGGACGGGGGTGTGATCCGCGACGGATTCAGCGCGGAGCTCGACCGCCTGCGCCGCGCGCGCTCGGAGGGCAAGGATTTCATTGCCGGCCTGCAAGCCGCCGAGCGCGAGCGCAGCGGCATCGGTTCTCTCAAGGTGGGATTCAACAAGGTCTTCGGCTACTACATCGAAGTTTCCAAGTCGAACTTGTCCAAAGTGCCCGAAGATTACATTCGTAAGCAAACGCTGGTGAATGCCGAGCGCTTCATCACCCCTGAGCTCAAGGAGTTCGAGGAGACGGTCCTGACGGCCGAGGAGAAGATCGGCAACCTCGAGGCAGAGCTTTTCGATGCGTTGCGTCAGGCCGTGGCGGAGGAGTCCGCACGCCTTTTCGGTACCGCTACCGCGGTCGGGAGCGTCGATGCGCTTACCGCCCTTGCCGACGTTGCGGCACAGCGTGGGTACACGCGCCCGCTGGTCGATGACAGCCATGTGATCGAGATTCGCAACGGGCGCCATCCCGTGGTCGAGGTGCTGAGCCAAGATCAGCGATTCATTCCGAACGATACGTATCTCGATAATGAGTCCAATCGCATCCAACTGCTCACCGGCCCCAACATGGGAGGCAAGTCGACCTACCTGCGGCAGGTCGCGCTGATCGTCCTGCTCGGTCAAATGGGTGGCTTCGTGCCGGCGGAATCAGCTCGCATCGGCTGCGTC
>CALAKE010000259.1 GCA_937922775.1 uncultured bacterium
ACCAGGAGGGTCATATTTCCCCTCATGACGCCGATCATCCGCCGCTAAAAGAGTTGATCGAGGCCGGCAAGGTCGAGATCACGGACGATTCGGACAACGAGGCCATTCCCTCACAGAACCGGCGGGGACCAACGCCGTTCGAGCGCTGATCGCGCCTGGTGGCCAGGCTTGCTACTCTGGGTTGCGGCGACCGGGCAACCTCGCGCCCGACCTTCTCGCTCTCCTTGACTCGAACTCGCTCCAACCTCGGGTAGCGCGCACCCGACTGAGTATTGACTAGCCATGAAGATCGGACTCGTTGGACTCCCCGGCAGCGGCAAAACCACAGTGTTCAACGCGCTGACAGGACTTGCCGCGGACACAGGTCCGGGGGCGCGGCCCGGGCGGGTCAACCTGGGAGTCGTCAAAGTGCCAGATGGGAGGCTGGATCGATTCGCCGAGCTCTATTCGCCAAAGAAGACGACCTACGCCGAGATCTCCTTCTGTGATATCGCGGGCGGCGGCAGCGCGCGGGGGTTGGATCGGGAGGTTCTGACCAGCATGCGCGAAATGGAGGCCCTCTGTCAGGTATTGCGAGGCTTCTCGAACCCGGCTTTGCCCGACCCCGCACACCCGCGACAGGAATTGGAGGACCTTCTGGCCGAGCTCCTGCTCGCGGACCTAGAGATCATCGAAAGGCGAATCATCCGCCTGCAGAAGGAGCGTGGCGAACCGCAGGACCTGGCGCTTCTGCTGCGCGCCCAAGCGCACCTCGAAGCGGAGCAGCCGCTGCGCACCCTCGAGACCAACGACGCGGAACGTCGCAGTCTGAGAGGCTACCATCTCCTCTCGAGCAAGCCGTTGTTGCTGGTGCTCAACGTCGAGGAAGGCGAAGTGGCCGAGCCCGTCCCCGAAGCACTGGCGGCCGCCGCTGCCGCTGCCGGACTGGGCATCGTCGTGTTGTCCGCCCGAATCGAGATGGACATTGCACAAATGGACACTGAGGAGCAGGCAGAGTTTTACGCGGCACTCGGCCTGGGTGAGTCGGCACAAACGAGGTTCATCCAGGGGGCTTTCGACCTCCTCGATTTGATCACCATGTTCACCGTTGGCCCTGACGAGTGTCGCGCCTGGCCGATCCGGCGCGGTAGCACCGCGCCCCGGGCAGCTGGCAAGATCCACTCTGACATCGAGCGCGGCTTCATCCGAGCCGAGGTCATCCACTGGCGTGACCACGTGGAGCTCGGCAGCGAGTCCAAGTGTCGTGAAGCAGGAAAGCTCCGGGTGGAGGGTCGTGACTACGTTGTCCAGGACGGCGACGACGTACATTTCCGCTTCAACGTCTAGCCCGGACTTCTCAGCAGATCGTGGCTGCGCGAGCGTAATGGCGCGCGATGACCGCATTTCGGTTGATTCGATTTCCTGCAACTGCACAGCACACTGGCACGCTGACGCCTCATCGTTCAGGATGGATAGGACCGTTGCCGAAAGGAGAATCCCGAGATGCTGAACGACCTCAAGTTCGCCTTCCGTGGCCTCCGTCGTCGTCCCCTCTACTCGATGGTGGCCGTGAGCATCCTCGCGATCGGCCTCTCCGCCAGCCTCGCGGTCTTCACATACATCAACGGTTTCTATCAGCCGTTCCCCGGGGTGAGCTCAGATGGTCTGGTTCGCGTGTTCGGTGTGGGTGACGAGTCGCCCTACGAAGACATCTCATACCTCGACTTCGTGGACTTCGCCTCCGTCGATGGCGCGTTCTCGGGAATCGCGGCCTCAGCGCCCTACTTCGCGGCCAGCGTCAGGCAGGAGGCCTTTACGGAGGTCGCCTTCCTCGAGGCCGTCTCAGGGGATTTCTTCTCGGTGCTACAAGTCGAGATGGGAATCGGCCGCGGGCTTGCCGCGGATGATGATCGGGCAGGGGCCGATCCCGTCGCCGTCCTCTCACATGCGTGGTGGCAGCGTAGCTTCAACGGCGACCCCGAAGTGGTTGGAAGCACCGTCTATCTGAACTTCCGGCCCTACACGATAGTGGGAGTTGCTTCTCCGGCATTCCTGGGATCGCCGTCCGACTATCGTCCTGATGTGTGGATCCCGTTTGCCCCCTTCGCCGATCGCTACACAGGCTGGGCGAGGGCTGCCCAAAACAGGGATATTCCGCTGGTCAGGGTCTTTGGACGGATCAGGGAAGGCGTTCGCCTGGAGCAGGCGTTCGCGGAGCTGCGGGCGGCAGCCGCAGGGCTCGACGAGGCCTATCCGCGCCTGGAGACAACTCGACAGGTTCGCATCGAGCAAGCAACCTGGATCGATCCGCGGTCGCGCCTGGCCGAGGCTCCTACCGTGCGCATGATGATCGCGGCTGCTGGGGGGCTCCTCCTGCTGGTTTGTGCCAACGTCGCCAATCTGCTCCTGTCGGTCGCCGCGGGCCGCCAGCGCGAGCTTGCCCTGCAGGCCTCGCTGGGAGCCTCGCCCTCGCGGCTCCTGCGACAAGTACTCGCAGAGAATGTCGTGCTGGCGGCGTGCGGCGGAGCCGTAGCCTTGATCCTCGCGGGCCCGCTGAGCGCGAGACTCGGGTCATACTTCGCCCGGCCCAGTGTCTGGGGCGCCAATGTCTCGAGGGTGGCCGCGATCGACGGCCGCGTTGTCTTGTTCGCGTTGCTCATCTCGGTTGTTACCGGGCTGGTTGCGGGCATCCTGCCGGCTCTGTGGGCATCCAAGCGTGATCTTGTCGCAACCCTCAAGACGGGCGCTGACGCGTCCATCAGTGTTGGTGGGAAGCTTCGGGGACGGCGTGCGCCGAGCGCTGATGACCTTCTCGTTTCCGCACAAGTGGCTCTTTCTGTCGTGCTCATGGTTGTCGCCGGTCTCGTTTTGCGGACGCTACTTTCGGCGGCCAGCATTGACCCCGGGTTTGCATACGACTCACTTCTGACGAGCCACATTTCCACCAGCAGCACAAACCTGGAAATCGAAGAGCGGGAGCGCTTTTTCCGTGAAGTGGCAGAGCAAATCAGCGAGGAGCCGTGGGTTCGAGTGGCCACGGTAGTGGACAGCGCCTTGCTCTCGCCGCAGCCTTCCTCCCAATTCG
>CALAKE010000260.1 GCA_937922775.1 uncultured bacterium
TACCGCATGGGCTGGGATGGTATCGACGCTGTGTGGGAGGGAACCTACCTGGAGGTAGACCGCCCCAACGCTCTGGTGTTCACCTGGAATCCGCCGGCTGAGTACTTTCCGGGAGGGGCCTACCTGACGACCGTGAGGCTCACCTTCGAACAGGTGGAAGGTGCCACCCAAATGACTCTCGAGCACAGCGGCTTTCGCGGCACCGCGGAAATGGAGACAACCCTGGAAACCTGGCGGGCCTACCTCTACAACCTGAGGGCTCTACTATTGCAGCAGGCGCCCTCTGGCTAGGGGTGTTTTCTTCGGTGCGCAGCTTCTGCCCCGGCGGCGGGGCAGAGCACCAGCCGATCGGATCACATGCAGATTCTGAGGGCGTACTTCTATCTCCTCGCGCGTCACCGCTGGGCATACGCCCTGGGCGGCGGATCCCTTCTGCTCACCAACGGACTCGCTCTGGCGATTCCCCGGGTGCTCGGGTGGGCAGTGGACGCCCTGGGGCAGGGGACGACGCGGTCGGTCTTGATCGGCTATGGCAGCACGATCATGGTGCTGGCGGTAGTGCAGACGGTGACGCGTGTCGGATCACGCGTCTGGGTCCTGAGCGTCTCCAGGCGTATCGACTACCAGCTCAAGGGCATGATGCACGACCACCTCATGCGGCTTGCCCCCTCGTTTTTCAGCGCCGTCAGTACGGGAGACCTGATGTCGCGCATGACGAACGACATCATGCTGGTGCGGGCGGTCGGGGGCCCCGGCGTTCTCTACTTCTTCAACGCCATCCTTCTGTACGTGATGGGCCTCGCCTTCATGCTCTCAATCAACTGGCGGCTGGCGGTCATCGTTTTCGTGCCGCTGCCTCTCATGGCGTGGTTCATTCGCGGCCTCGTGCAGAAGGCCAAGGAATACGCCACGGGATCGAGGATCGCGCTCGCCGACCTCAACACGATGGTTCAGGAGAACCTCGCCGGTGTGCAAGTGGTGAAGTCATTCGCGCTCGAGGAGGCGCAAGGGCGTCGTTTCGATGACCTCTCCAGGGTCTACGTCGATTGGAACCTGAAGGAGGCGATGACGCGAGCCAAGATGGTTCCGTTGGTGGGCCTCAGCGGTGGCATCGCTACGCTTGCACTCCTTGGCATCGGTACCCGTATGGTGGCGAATGGGAGCCTGACGGTCGGCGAGCTGGTTGCATTCTTCAGCTACGTCGGGATGCTGGTCTTCCCCACCGTCGCGCTCGGCTGGATCCTCAGTCTCATCCAGCGTGGTGCAGCCGCGCTGGAGCGTCTCGACGCGGTGCTGAAGGCGCCCGTAACCATCTCCTCGCCACGACGAGGAACCCGCACCATCCCGCCGACCGCCGGCACCGTTCACGCCCGGGGCCTCACGTTTCGCTACGACGATGCCCTAACCGCCTATGAGCCGATATTGGGTTCCCGTGAGGAGGACAACGGCAACCGCAGGGCAGCACTGCTGGACGTGGATTTCGCGGCCGATGCCGGCAGTTTCGTTGCCCTGGTCGGCAAGGTGGGTTCTGGCAAGAGCACATTGCTGAAGGCGATCATTCGTCTTGTCGAGGTACCCCCCGGCAACATCTCGTTGGATGAAATCGATCTGACCGATCTGAATCTCGACGACCTGCGGCATCGAATCGGCTACGTGCCCCAAGATGACTTCCTCTTCTCCACCTCACTGGCCGAAAACATCGCATACGGCAAGCCGGAGGCAAGCGCCGAGGAGATCGAGCAAGCAGCCGAGATCGCGGGCCTGGTATCCGACCTCGCGAGAATGCCCGAGGGCCTCGACACCGTGGTGGGAGAGAGAGGATTGACCTTGTCCGGCGGTCAGCGCCAAAGAGTGGCGCTGGCGCGCGCGATTCTGCCCGCCCCGGCGATCGTGGTGCTCGACAACGCGCTGTCGAATATCGATTCAGATACGGAGAGGAGAATCCTCGATCGTCTGCATAAGTCTCGCCATCGATGCACGCTCATCGTGGCCTCCAATCGGATCAGCGCCGTGCGCGATGCGGATCGCATCTACGTCATGGACATGGGGCATGTTGTTGATGTCGGGCGACATGAGGAGCTTATCCAGCGCCCCGGGCTTTACGCCGACATGCACGAGCAGCAGAAGTTGTCTGCCGAGCTGGAGCAACTCTGAGATGGCACGACGGCCGATCGAATCCCAGCGCGACCTCAGCATTCTGCGGCGTCTCTTCCCGTTCCTTCGCGCCCATGCGTGGCTGATCTTCGCGTCGGCACTGTTCCTGCCCCTTCTTGCCGGCTCTCAGCTCCTGCAGCCCTACTTGTTGCGCCTCGCCATTGACCGCCACATCACACCGGCGGCGGCGGGAGAAGCCGACGCCCTCGTCGGGTTCGGCAGTCTGCTCACCTATTTTGCCCTCCTGTTAATCGGAGAGGTGGCTCTGCGGTTCGGTCAGATCTATCTGATGCAGCTTGCAGGTCAGCGCATCATGCACGATCTGAGGTCGGCGGTGTTCGCCCATATCCAGTCGCTGTCGATGGGGTTTTTCGACCGCAACCCGGTGGGGCGGACGATGACGCGTGTCACCAGCGACATCGAGACCCTCAACGACCTCGTGTCTCAGGGGATCGTGGCGATGGCTCGCGATGTCGTCACTTTGGTGGCGATCGTCGGCGTCATGCTGTGGATCGACTGGCGACTCACACTGGCGTCCCTGATCGTAGTGCCGTTGCTCCTGGGCATTCTCGCGATTCTGCGGACGCGGCTGAGGGCCGTCTACAATCGCGCGCGCACGCTGGTGGCTCGCCAGAATGCCTTCCTGCAAGAGACGTTTTCGGGCATCGAGGTCGTACAGGCGTTTGTCCAGGAGGGCAGAAACCGGGATGACTTCCGCGAGGTTCGCGATGACATCCTGGCAACCGAGCTGCGGTCGGTGCGGTTGTCCTCGCTGCTGTCGGCCTCGGTACAGGCCGCTACCACGGCGTCGACGGCCCTGGTTCTCGTCTACGGCGGATTCGGCATCATTGGGGGTGCAGTGACCGTGGGTATCCTGGTGCAGTTCCTGGAGTATCTGCGCCGCTTCTACACCCCACTCGAAGACCTCTCGGACAAGTACGACACACTGCAACGCGCCGCCGCAGCGTGCACCAAGGTTTTCGGCCTCATGGATGTGGAGCCGACCGTGAAGGACGCGGAGACACCCGAGTCCCTGCCAGCGTTCGACCGGACAATTCGGTTCGAGAACGTGACGTTCTCCTACGCTTCTGCCGAGGAAGAAGAAGCCGATAACACAGCGCCGCTGGTCCTCGAGAACTTCTCGATGTCGATTCAGGCGGGCGAAAAGGTTGCGCTGGTCGGCGCAACCGGAGCGGGGAAGTCCTCGATCATCAAGCTGCTCCAGCGCTACTACGACGTTCAGAAGGGCGAGATCACGGTGGACGGAGTGAATTTGCGAGCGCTGGCGCAGCGTCCCCTGCGACGGGCCTTCGGTACCGTTCCTCAGGATGTCTTCCTGTTCACCGATACCATCGCTGGCAACATCGGGTTGAACAGCTCGGAGATCAGCCGCGAGAGAATCGAGGAAGCCGCGCGTCGCGTCGAGGCCGACACCTTCATCCGTGACCTGCCCGGTGGCTATGATGCGCGTCTGGGGGAACGCGGCGCCAACCTCTCATTCGGTGAGCGCCAACTCCTGGCCTTCGCGCGTGCGATGGCATTCGATCCGCCGGTGCTGATTCTCGACGAGGCGACCTC
>CALAKE010000261.1 GCA_937922775.1 uncultured bacterium
AGCCGACGGTAAAGGGGTCGCAGAAGAGCGTGCGGGATCTCACGTATTTCGAATACGGGGCCCCACTGCCAGAAGAACGCGTATTGCTCGTCAGGTGTCGCGGCCGTCAGCACCCACAACGTCGGACCCGTGTCCGCGAGAGCCAGGGCGTTCAGATTCTCGACTGCCTCGCCAAAGGCCGGATCCGTCAGGTCAGCGAGTACGACGAGGTGTCTGCCCTCCTCGAGCTCCGGCACCATCATGTTGACGCAGAGCCTTTCGACGTCTCGGCCGGTGCACAGGTCGGCAATCTCAGACCCTGGGCGCAGCCGGGTGGCCATGTCATCGAGGGGCAGGTTGGGTGCTTGCCATGCGAGCAGCAGGCTGAGAAGCGATGCGGCGGCAGCGATGCCGATCCTCGTCGATGGGAGCGCGGCCGCTGCGGCATTCCTCCCGGGCGCGCCGACCACGGTCCGGCCGGCTCCTGACCGGCCCATGAAGGCGATCAGCAGTGCCGGAACCAGTAGGAACAGATCCTGCCAGAAGGCCTCCGCCGGCGTCCTGATCACCAGATTGCCGAAGCAGCCGCAGGAAACGCTCTCGTCCACGATGCCCCGCAAGAAGTTCACATAGTGGCGCCCCGTCAAGAAGAGGAAGAACGCGGTGAGCCCGGCGGCCGGCAGCAGCACCCATAGCCGGCGCAAGCCGAGAAGGAGCGCCGTGCCCAGTGCGACCTCGATGCAGATGGCGATCAATGCCACCACGTGAGCCGAAAACATGAAGTCGAGGCCCTCGATCGCGATCTGCTCAGCGAAGACGACAGGATCGATGATCTTGCCCCACGCCGCAACGAGCAGCACCAATCCGAGGAAAACGCCACCCAGGGTTCCCAAACCTCGTTTCCACGAGGCCGGCTGACCTCCCTGAGAAATCGGCTGAGCCATCTCAGAATCCACCTGCGTCACCTGAAGGGGCCTCCTATCAAGATTGGCATGCTACCTGTTCCGCCAAACCAATTCTCCATTATCATAAATACATGCCGGGCAAACCGCAGAGAAGTGGCGGGCGAATGGGGAACTACTTTCCAGTTCCCGTGCGCTATCGGATATCGGCATCTCCGGACGATGGGGGCGAGTGGGGAGCCAGGCTCGTCGGGATCTTCTTCATTGTCATGGGTATCCTGCTGTTCATGCGGCCCGCGACATCCGCCCTGCGACCGGGCACGGCCCTGATGGTCGGCGCGCTAGGGGTGCCTGCAATGACATCGGCCGCGGATGATCCCCGGTTGATGATTATCGTGGGCTGCCTTCTATTTGGTGTGGGAACGCTGATCGTCCTGCGCAAGGCATGGGCCCACTGGATCGGGATGGCGCTCGCATTGGTGCTTTTCGTACCCGTCGTTCCCTACGTCACGCTGGGTGGCCTGCTGATCATCTATGTGCTCTGGCGCGGTCGACCTCGCCGAGAGCGACGGCGATCCTCTACCGGAGCGTCGCCAGGGTGATGCTCTCGGGCTGAGCGTCGCGGACCTCAGCCGATGACCTCGGAGTAAAGGCGGTAGAGGTTGTCCCAGAGGATCTTCTCGACCGTAGTCGCGGGATAGCGGTCGAGCAGTCCGTCGCGGACTACTTCCATGCGGCGCGGGCCATTGAGCGCCGGCATGTAGAGCGGCCAATCGTTCGGATTGAACTGCGCCCCCTCCTCCTCCAGGAGTACCTCCAGTTCTTCTTCGGTGTCTTCGATCACGCGGTGGTCACGGTCGCTGCCGATGCAGACGTGGTCCTCACCGGCGACGTCGATGGCGTGATCGATGTGGTCGAAGTAGTAGCGGACGTTGTCGTCGCTTCGGTCATCGGTGAGGAAGGGACGGATCTGAGTGAGGCCGACGAGGCCTCCATGATCGGCCAACAGCTTCAGGTTCTCATCCGTCGTAGCACGAACATGCGGGTGCAGAGCCTGGCACGTGGTGTGAGAGATGATGGTCGGCTTCTTGGAGGCGATGATCGCGTCAGCCATGGTCTGCATGTTGGCGTGCGACGTGTCGACCAGCATTCCGATCTCGTTCATGCGCTCAACCAACTCGTGGCCGTAAACAGTGAGCCCCCCATTGCCAAGCTCGCGGCAGCCCGAGCCGGCATAGTTCTGATAGTTGTAGGTGAGCTGCAGCACACGAAGCCCGAGGCTGTAGAACATGTCGACCCGGTTCGGGTCTTTCTGTAGGGGAGTGGCATTCTGCAGCATGTAGAAGAGCGCCAGCCGGGACTCGTCGCGGGCGCGATCGATATCAGCGACGCTCGTGGCCTTCAGCAGCAGGTCGGAGTGTGCCCTGATGTGTTGATCATGCTCGGTCAAGTCGTCGAGGGCGGCATCCAGCGCTGGTTCGCCGAAGACCTTCGGATCGGTGAAGGTCACCGTAACAGATCGCGTGCCACTGGCAATCACGTCACGAATGATGTCCATGGTGTGGGTGACGCGGATCTCGCCCATGGCGTCGAGGGCGAGCATCTGGCTTTGGGATTCGGCTGGCCGCTCGGGCCCAACGGAACCGGCTACCTCACCGAACGCGAAATGTGAGCCGGCAATGGTCCCGGCTGCCGCCATGCTAATGAAATGACGTCGATTCATTCGAAGGTCCTCCGCATGAGCCTTGCGAGTCGAAGGTGGCTCCAGGTTGCGCCCGGCAATCGGCACCCTCTCTCCGCACGGCGAGTCACGAGCCGGGCCCAACATAACCGCGAGAGGCCGTGCCCTCAAGCGACGGGCCCTGGATGACGACAGCGTTCGTGATTATGATCAGACGATTCGATCGGTATGGTCCAGCTGTCCGCACTCCCGTCTCGGAACGCTCCCCGTTCAAGGATGGAGCTCGCGATGCATCGAATTTTTTCTCTGTTGCTTGCGCTCGGCGTTTGCCTGTCAACCGTTGCCCTGGCTTCTTGCGGGGATGGCTCGACGGTTGATCAAGGGGGGAGCCCCGATCGTTGGGTTGCCCTGGAGCACGCAACGGTTCCGCCCGGTACCGAATCGATTCTCGATCGCGTAGTTCACATCGAGCCTGAGCTCATCACGGAGATTCCAGACACGCCACGCTGGTGCGACCGGCTGAGCCTGGTGTCACATCGGATCGACGTGGGTGAAGCGGAGCTCTTCGTCGAGGAGGACGGGGAGGGGGTGCCGCTGGTCTTGCTCAACGGCGGGCCGGGTGGCACGCATCACTACTTTCATCCCTGGTTCGCACGGGCTGCGGGCTTTGCCCGAGTGATCTATTACGACCAACGCGGTTGTGGTCTCTCGGACTTCGAGCCGGGGGAAGGCGGTTACTCGGTGGAACAGGCCGCCGATGACCTGGATGCCATGCGGCAGGCACTGGGCATCGACAGGTGGGTCGTGCTGGGCTACTCGTATGGCGGTTTCCTAGGGCAGCTCTACACCTTGAAATATCCCGAGAGCGTCGCCGGTTTGGTCCTGCTTGGCGCCTCGCCCGGCATGTCGGTCGACATCGGTTCCTCGCGCCAACGCGAGTTCATGTCGGAGGAGGAGCTTGCACGTAGGGCCGAGATTCGCGACGAGCTGCAGGATTACGCACAGGAAGCCGACCTGCCGCAGCGCGAGTACGTGCAATTGAGCGTCTACAACAACTTCCTGAACGGCGATTGGAAGCGCCAGGGCTTCTACAAGCCCTCGCCCGAGCGAGCGGCTCAGATCGCGCTCTACGAGTGGGACCACGACGCCGACTTCAATGGTGTAGTAGGCCAGAGCCAGGCGGGTATCGACTTCACAGGCATGTTCGACGACAACCCCATCCCGACACTCATATTGGAGGGCAAGTATGACCTGACCTGGAACGAAACCAAGGCGGGAATCCTCGCGGGCAATCACCCGAACGGGCGGCTGGTGATCTTCGAAAACGCCGGGCATGGCGTCTACGACGAGGAACCCGATCTTTTCTTCGAGGTTCTCGAGGAGTTTGTCACGGGATTGCCGGACGTATCGCCGGGCGCCCTGGCGTCCTTCGCGGGCACAGCGGAGGCCTGGTGGGCGGACCTGGAGGAGTTGAGGGAATCCTCGCCGACCTATGCCCTCGAGACCTCGGGCTGGGGCTGGAATTCGAGTCGAGATCTTGTGGCGAGGTACAGCAGGGACTGGCTCGATCAGTTCGACGAGACGCGCAGCTTCATGAGGCTCGGTTTCGCCTTTTATGACGTCGAGGACTACGAGGAGGGGCTGTTCGTTTTCGAACGGATGCAGGAGATGGCCGTCCTTTTGCATGATGAGGAGGCCGGAGAGGAGTCAGCGGCCCACTCGCCCTACGAGGCGTTCGCGCTGATCTGGCAAGGGCACATGCTCGACCTACTGGGCCGGCGCGACGATGCCATCCTGCGCTACAGCCTAGCGGCTGACATGGACCTCGAAGATACGTGGCAGCATGGCCAGTACGGGATGCGTTATGCCCTCAGTCCTTACGCCGCTCAACGGGTGGAAGCACCCTTTGCCCGCGTTACCAACTCTGATCCGAGCTAGCCCAGTCCTTCATTGTTCAACGCTCACCTGGTTCGTCCCTGCGCCGCCGGTCAGTGGTGACCAATGTGATGAGCGAATCCGCCATTGGCCGTCTTCCTTGACGAATACCTGAGTGACTCGAGTCAAATAGCGACCCACGAAGGCGCCGCCTTTGGGGTGCAGCGACCCCTCCGCATAGAAGACCGCCACGGCCGCCTGATCGGGTGAGAGCTCCAGCACCGTAATGTGCTTGGGGTGGAGGTTGAAGAGCTCAAACTCCTCGGCCAGCCCCTCGGGAGGGACTTCCATCACCAAACCGCCACTCGACCAGAATTCCAGCGATCCCATCCTGGAGTAGCTAGCGGGCCGGCTCTTCGAATTCTCCCGCATGTAGCGGAAGTACTCGACAACGGCCGCCTCGACCTCGAGGACGGTTGGCGACTCGGCAGCCTGCGACGCGATTGATGTCGGTGCGCGACCTGCCTCCACGGTCTCCGAGGAGGCCGCTGTCGCAACGCCTACCGCAAGAGTGCCCACAATCACGATTCCAGATGTGACCACGCCCAACACAGTTGATCGAAATGCTTTCTCGAGCATCTTGTTCTCCTCTCAGGAATTCCTCTCGTTGAGTCCGCCCCGAAATCTACTGTGACGAGGAAGAAGGAACAACAGTCGGGCATGGAGATGTCTGACTATAGTGATTTAGCGCCTACCTTCGAGTCTGGGGTGCTGGCTTTCCACGGCAGGCAGGCGTACTCTTTTCGCTCGTTTACCAATCAATGTCGACGCCGCGTCCC
>CALAKE010000262.1 GCA_937922775.1 uncultured bacterium
GCGTGCACGCTGCCGCCTTCCGCCAGAAAAATCGCCACGGCCGCAGGGCCCACCTCGGACATCTCGGGTGGAAGCTCGACCTCGACACGTCGAGCCCCGAGGCGCTCGAGCACGGCCGCTGCTTCTTCTACCGCCACGGCAACTTCCCGCCGCGCAAGCCGCAGAAAATGCGGCCGTGGAACGCTGACCCTGAGGCCAGCGATACCCGTGGATAGCCGGGCTGTGAAGTCTGGCGCCGGCTCCGAGGCGCTGGCCGGGTCTGTGGGGTCATAGCCGCACATCGTGGTCAGGAGGGCGGCGACGTCCGGGACGTTTCGCGCCATCGGTCCGACGTGATCAAGGCTCCAGGCGAACGGTATGACTCCGGTTCTGCTGACTCGCCCGTAGGTCGGCTTGAGCCCGACCGTACCGCAGCACGCGGAAGGTATTCGAATGGACCCGCCGGTGTCAGTGCCCGTAGCGGCAGGAACTAGCCCCGCGGCCAAGGCGGCCGCCGATCCGGAGCTCGACCCGCCCGTGATTCTCCGTGTATCCCACGGGTTGAGCACGGGTCCGAAGCAAGAAACTGCGCCTGTTGTGCCCGTGGCGAACTCATGAGTGTTCGCCTTGCCCACCAAAATGGCGCCGGAGTTCGCCAGACGGGCCACCACCGCGGCGTCGGCAGTTGGAACGTAACCGCGCAGGAGCTCCGAGCCAGCCGTCGTCGGTATGTCGCGCGTACAGATGATGTCCTTGTGGAGAATCGGCACGCCAGCCAGCGGCGGCGGTCGCTCTCCGGCCCGCAGGCTTTCCGCGATGGTGTCTGCCTCGGAAAACGCCCGATCGGGAGTAGTGGCCACGATGGCATTGAGCAACGGGTTGAGCCCGTCAATTCGTTCCAGCGCTTGCTCGGCAATCTGGCGTGGGTCGGCCTCGCCCCTGCATACGCCGCGGGCGATCTCGAGAAGGCCATCAGAGGTCTGCCGGTTTGCATTTCGGCGATTTGAGGCCCGGCTGTCCGCGGTCTCGCGGGGCTCGATCGACTCAGATCCCCGATCTGTCGGCCCCGTCTCGTGGTCCACTGCGTCCGCGGCTACCGCACAGGCCTCGAGGTCGAAGCTAGCCGTGCCTGCAGCAGCCCGGCCTTGAAGGCGGAAGGTTAGAGCCGGCTCTGACGGTCCGATCGGGAGCGTCTCGATCCTTCGAATCGCTTCGAGCAGTGTGCGCTGTGCGGCCGAGTATTCCCTTTTCGACATGATCCCCGATCCTAACCGATCACACCTGTGGCAGTAGTGTGCCGAGGCGTCGACCTGCCAGTGCAGCGAGCCTCCCTATTTCACTGTAAGCTTTCAGGGACTTTCGAGTCGGGTAGCTGTCAGTTTGGCTCCCGGCTCGCCGTTGGCGGGAAGCAAGTGTATCGGCAATTTGTCCATGCTGTGGTTGCAGAAGCGCAAGCTCAAGACGGGAGAGGGTGCGGCCCGTGTACAAGCCGCCCAGAAGCTCGGCGAGCTGGGAAACTCTCGTGCGGTTGGAGTCCTCGCCGAGGCTCTCGGCGACCCCACCTGGGATGACCGCTGGGCTGCGGCAGTAGCGCTCGGAAAGATTCGCAACGGTCGCGGAGTCACCGCGCTCGGCCGAGCACTCGAAAGTGACGAGGCCGTAGACGTACGCTGCAACGCCGCCTGGGCCCTTGGCCGAATCGGAGGCAAGGCCGCGCTAGGCCACCTTCTCGCGGCGCTCGACGACCAAGACTCCTCGGTTCGCCGTGCGGCTGTTGAAGCGCTGGCTGCCGTTGGCAAGGGCGATACCGTGTCCGGGCTAGTGAAGGCTCTTGACGACTCCGACCACGACGTACGGCTGACCGCCGTCGTCGCCCTCGGCGAGATCGGCAGCGGCAAGGCCGCACAACCTCTCCTGGACGCCATGCGCGACGCGGAGTGGAGCGTGAGAACCGCCGCAGCCCAGGCCGTGGCCAAGGTGGAAGACTCGAGTGGCCTAGAGGCCCTGGTGGGAGCGTTGGCAACCGATCATCTTCCTGCGCGAATTGCGGCAGCCGAGTCTCTGGGCCGCATCGGCGATCCTCGCGCGATTGCACCACTAGCTGAGATGATTGCTGGTACTGGCGGAACACCGAGCAGCGATCTACGGCTGCGCCGAAGCTGTGTCAAGGCGCTCGGAGGCATCGGCAAGGCCGCCGCAGCGCCACAGCTTCTGCACATGGTCCAGGACCGGTTCACCTCTGGCGCCGCGATCGAGTCCCTGTCGTGCATCATGCGTTGGGATGCCGCGAATGTGGGAGAAGATGACGTTCGGTACCTTGCAACCATCGATGGTGTCGAGCAGATTCCCTGGGTGATTGACGAAGCGGAGGAGGACGAGGTCGACCCAGCGGCCGTCAAATCAGGACGCCCGTGGCCGGTGGACACCTCTGAGCTACGCCAACTCGCCTCTGCGGAACTACGTGCTCGTGGTCTGACTGAAGGACCCGGAGAGGGGCGGGCAAAGGATGACTGACTCGATGATGCCTGAACCCTTGTTCATCGGGGATGATAGAGGCCTCGAAGAACTGGCCGCACATCTGCGCGACAGCCGCCTGATCGGACTGGACACCGAGTTCCTCACCGAGCGCAGCTATTTCCCGCGTTTGTGCCTCATTCAGATTGCCACCGAGAGCCTGCTGGCCGTCGTCGACCCACTGGAGTGCTCCAACCTCACTCTCCTTGGCGATGCCCTCACCGACGATGTGGAGCTCATTGTTCACAGCGGCGAGCAGGATCTGGCGATCATGGACCGGCATCTGGGGCGGGTCCCGTCTCGGGTATTCGATACGCAAGTTGCCGCCGCGTTCCTCGGCTACGGCCACAGGATCGGCTACTCACGACTCGTCGACATTTGCTGTGGGACTCGACCGAGGAGCTCTCAGGCCTACACAGATTGGGCAAAACGCCCCCTCGAGCCCGTACAGATCGACTACGCGCTCGACGACGTCCGGTATCTGTTGCGTTGTCGTAGCTTTCTCATTGGGGAGTTGCAGGCGCGCGGGCGATTGGAGTGGGCACAAGAAGAATGTGAGCTTGCCCGTGCGCGGGCGCTCGAGGGGTACGACCCCTACAGACAATGGCGAAAGGTCTCCGGAGTTCGTGGCTTGAACGGCAAGCAGCTCGCCATTCTCCGCGAGCTCGCCGCATGGCGAGAGGAGCAGGCGGCGACTCGCAACGAGCCGCGCCAGCGGATCATTTCTGACCGAGTGCTAATCGAGCTTGCCCGAAGGGGGCCGCGACAGTCGCGAGCGCTACGCAACTACAGAGGATTGCACCCAAACGAGGCCTCTCGTTCGGCCGATGCGATCATCGCGGCGGTGGCCCGGGGGCAGAAGCAGCCTCCGGCGGCGCTGCCCGCACGGCCACCGAGATCGTCTCACGATGACGATCCCAACGTGTCCGCCCTGGCTACCCTCCTGGATGCTTATCTTCGCGCCCGCGCTCTGGAGATGAAGATCTCGTCACGGCTACTGGCTAATCGTAGTGACCTCGAGAGACTGGTTCGTATGAATCTCAACGGCGATCTAGCCAGCGACGCAGCCGGCCGCCACCCGCTGCTCGGTGGGTGGCGGCGACAGGTAGCAGGAGAGGATCTCCTGCGACTACTCAGGGGCGAGCTGACACTGGGCGTGGAGCCGCGTCAGGACGGACGGCCCGCGATCGTGGTCAAGAAGTCGTAGATCCGCCGGGCTTGCTTCCGCCCTTCGGCTTGCCGCCGCCTTTGGGCTTGGCGGTTGCCTTCGCGCCGCCGCTGGACCGGCTGCCGCTGCTGAATCCCTTGGAGCTTACTGACGCTCCGCTCGAACGCGCTCCTGAACTGCGCACGCCAGGGCTGCTGGACCCGCCTCCACTTCCACTGGAGCCTCCGCCTCGTCTCACCGCGGTGCGGCTGCTGCTGCCCCCGCGGCCACCACCACCGTGGGGTGAGGCCACCGGACGAGCTCGCGCATAGCCCTGGTTGTTGATCACCCGGCCGCCGTAGACGCTGCCGTAACGAGGCGTCGACCTGTATCTGTAGGAGGGATATCGACCGTAGTAGCCACCGCGCCACGGAGACCAGCCGAACGGGGAGTAGGCGTTCCAGCCCCATCCGCCGCCCCAGCCCCAGCTACCCCAGCCCCAGCCCCACGGATAGTAAAAGGAGGGGAAGCCGAGGTACACGGAAGTGTAGTAGGGCGGCTGGTAGACGACCCTCGGGCCAACCGGCCGAGGGGCGACACCGCCAACGGCGGTATTTTCGACCACGAAGTAGTCCGGGTAGGACTGTGCCACCAGCAGGTCGATGACGGTAGTTGGAAGACCGCTGTCGGCCAACGCGTTGAGGGCATTCGAGTCGATGGGGAAGTTGGCCTTGCTTTCAACCACTAGCGCCTCGATCGCCTCGACAGGCACCCACTCCTTGGCTTCGAGCAGGTCCTCGATGTCGAGCGGAGTGGCCGCTGCGGCGCGTTCGCGCGCCGCCAGCAGAAGCTGGCGATCGCTCAACGCCGCCGCGCCGAGCTCGCGCGCCTTGCTATCATTGACTCGGCGGTAGCGTTGCACGACCAACTCGCGATGCTTGCGGTCATCCAGGAAGATGGACTCGACGTCGAGCCAAGTGTCACCGGAGACCAGCAGGCTGACTCCCGCCGTAACCTGCGAAAGCCCGTCGTCACAGGTCATCTCACTGTTGGTGAAGAGGCGGTAGCCGTCGGCCGACCAGTGAGCGGTCTGACGCCCATCACAG
>CALAKE010000263.1 GCA_937922775.1 uncultured bacterium
TTGAACTCGATGGCCTGCCACAGGGGAGCCCCTTCGTAGCTGGTTTCCTCCGTGAGCGTTCGGCCAGTAGGGCAGCGAGACTCAGCCCACGTCTTGATGAGGGAGTCTGCTTCCTCAGCGGCCTCAATAAACGTGGTGTCGGTGTCGCGATACTCGTCCGGGCAGCGGGTCGCAGCCTGACTCCGGCGCGGTGGCGAGCGTGGATGCTCCTGGCCGATCATCACCAATGGAGGCTGCCCGGCGGCCAGCGCGCGTGAGTCGTCGCAAGCCTCACCCACGATCAACGTGGGGGACCGGTCGCCACCTGGTTGGCTGTCTGCGGGCATGCGGCTCTCTTCACGGTCTGCTAGCTTCGACCCGCTACGGCGAGTCCAGCTACCGGGCCGTTATCGGCCCGCTTCAGGCTGAAGTGTGGACCCCATCGACGGCGCTGCCTCCTTGTCCTCGTGCTGCAGTAGCAATGAAACCACGGCCAGGCCAACCAGCAGCCAGAAAGGCTCCATGATTCTCACGATGATGAAGGTGTTGGCGCCGAGGCCATGGACCATCGCTCCAACCAGCCCGGCGACCAAGCCGAGGCCCAAGGCGCGCTCCACCGGATCATCGCTCTCGTCATACAAGGTTCGGCCCGTCCGATATATCGTCCAGAGAATCCAGAGCAGAGCCGCAAGACCCAGCAGTCCTGTCTCCAGGATCGTACGAGGGTATTGGGCGTCGAGAAATGTATAGCCGGTAACCCCATGACCGAGGAATGGATGCTTGGGGATGTCTTGGGCGAGGTCGATCCAGGCTACCAGCCTAGCCGAGGCGGATGGCTCGAGGACAAACCCGAAAATCTCCACGCTGGTTGTGTGCGCACGCTCCGTGACGGTGAACGCCAATCGCTCGGATATCTGATCCGGCATCGCCAGGAGTAGGAAGATCATGCCTGCCGAAGCCAATCCCAAGAAGAGGAGCTTCTGTCGGCTCATCAGGATGGTGGTTATCAGCATCGCGATGAGGGCCAGCCAAGATGTTCGCGACATGGTGTATGCAATGGGGATCAGCAGGAAGAGCGCGAGACCACTAATCATGATGCGCGCACTGATGAGACGCGATTCCGACAGTAACCCCAGCGTGATTGCCAGCACCAAGACCAGATAGCCCCCGAGGGTGTTGGGCTCGCCGGTCTCTCCTTCAAAGGGTGCGGTGACACGAGAACCACTCGGAATCTGCAGGAAGGCGATGAACGCAATGATCACAGCGGTCAAGATGACGGCGAGTAGAAGCTTTCGAACTTGTTCCCGATCGCGCACGTAGTTGACGACCATGAAGTAAATGACGACGAACTCGAAGTACTTGAAAACAAACATGAACCCGGTGAGGGGCTGCACACGTCCAGCGATGACCCCGAGAGCCGTTGCTATGGCACAAACGAGGATGTAAGCGAAGATCGGCAGATTCAGTGGTGTCGACCGCAGCAAGCCCAGATCCTTGTAGACCGCCAGTCGGGACAACCACGCGACGCCGATCAAAATGATCAGGAAGTCCTCCAACCTCAGAGTGACGCCGCGACCCATGGCTGCCGCGCCAGCAGCTTGGCCAACGATGATCTCGGGCGACAGGAGCATCGAAAACACGAGGACGTACAAAGATAGCTCCGGCAGCAGAAACGCGACCATAAAGAGCAAGAGCGCGGCGGTCGCAAGCAAGATCACGTTCGACTCGACATTGACGACGAGAAGGGCGATCAGCGCGGCGCCTAGGATCAAGCTGAGCGCCTCGATACCGAGCACGGATTGACGGCTGAGTTGACGCGTCGGGAGAGCGCTGGAAAACCGCTCTGGAAGCGCGGGCGGCCTAGCCATGAGGCCGGCTAGCTCCCGCGTCTGCCGAACAACCTGCCGATAGCGTCGGGTATCGGAATGCTCAGCCGAGCGCGCTTCTTCGATTCATCGCGGTCGTATCGATAGCGGTAGTACCGATAGTCGGTATCGCGAAGGCTCGTCTCGGCCTCGGCCTTGACGTCGTTCATCACGATACCCCAGATCTGGGCCTCCACCGATTCCAGATGATCCACCGCCCGCTTCAGGACGTCGCGGCCGACCTTGCCGACCTCATAAACGAGGACGATTCCATCGGCGTGCTCGGACATGATGGCTGAGTCGGTCACGGGAATGACCGGTGGGGTGTCGATGATGATCAAGTCGAACTCATCGCGCAACTCTCTGATGAGATCACCCGTGGCATCACTGCTGAGAAGCTCGGCCGGGTTCAAGGGGTTGGTGCCAGCCGGCATGATGTGGAGGTTGTCCATGCCGGGGGTCAGCATCACCACGTCCATGCTGAGCTCACCCAGCAACATGTCAGAGAGGCCACAGACCGCCTCTTGCCAAGACATACCTCCGGTCAGCACGTCGGCAAGTCCCGGATCCTTGTCCAGCCCGAAGATCTTGTGCGCGTCAGGTCGACGCAGGTCAGCCGTGAGGAGAAGAGTCTTCCGGCCCATCTGCGCATAGACCAGCGCGAGGTTGGCGGACGTTGTCGTTTTGCCCTCCTCGAGCACCGAGCTGGTGACGATGACAACATTGCCCTCCACGGCGTCCCGCGCCTGCTCGATGTTGGTGCGCAGCGACCGGTACGCCTCTGCTACTGGAGATCGAGGGTCGTAGTGAGCAACGAGGGATGCCAGGCGATCGATGTCAGTGTGGCTCACCAGATCGGGGGAAACTCTGCCGATAGTGTGCTTCATGTCGTCGAAATCGATCGGCTGGATAATGCCAATGACAGGAAGCTGGAGAAACGCCTCGACATCCTCGATAGCGCCAATCGACGTGTCGAGCGTCTCGAGTATGAGTGCCAGAACGACGCCGAGAAGAAGCCCTATGAGGGCGGCCACAAGGCCCTTCGAGCCTCTTCCCGGTGCAACCACCCGCGCCGCGCTGATCGCTCGTTCGACAATCGTGAGCTCTTGAATTCTCTCAGCCTCGCGCAAACCGGCGCGCTGGTATTCCTCTCGTAGCACCGAATATGTGCGCTCGTTCAGCGTAACGTCGCGCTCGAGTCGAGCTAGCGCTACGTCGTTCAACGGCAATGATTGGAATCTCTCGGCCAGTATCGCCTCATCTCGACTCAACCGATCCCGATCCGCCTCGAGGCGAGCGTACAAGACGGCGATGTGCGTCTGCATCTCATCACCCAAGGCCAGCACCTCGGGGGAGCGTGTCGTCTGATACGTCAAGAGTTGGCGACGACGCTGCTCGAGGTCGATCAGTTTCAGCAGGCTGTCTTGGATGGTCGGATCGCCCGGGGCGATTCGCGTCAGGAGGGCGAAATTAGGAAGCGACTCGCTCGACCAGGCTCTCTCCAGGATCTCCATCTGCAGGTCGAGCGTGCGCAACTCGAACTCGAGGTCTTGCAGATCTTGCTGCGTTCTTCCTAATTCGTCTCCTTCAAGGCTAACCGCGTCCGCATTCTCCAGCTTGAACGCTGTGAGTGCGTCCTCCGCCATACGCAGAGCCTCTTCGTACCTGGCGAGCTGCGTCTCGATGTAGCGTCTGCTCTCGATCGCCTCGCGGTTGAGCTCAAAGGTGTGGTCGTCGACGTAGGTGTCGAGAAGTGCATTGACCCAACGGATTGCCTCGTCCGGTATCGGCCGGACACCGACAACCTCGATGAGACTCGTCTGGGGGACCGGAAGAGCTCCCAGCGAGCTAGCGAGCTCGTCGATAAAGCCAACGTAGTTCACCTGGCTTGTCAGTTCCTCGTCGGTGAGGTCGGGCGGGATGTAGCCGAGGCGGACGGCAGTCTTCCTGAGGATCTCGCGGCTAACGATTACCTGGGCGTGGGTCGCCATCGTGCTTCCCTCTTCCCAGTAATAGTAGGCTTCGAGAACGACCTGGGACGGCATGACACGCTTGGAGACACGAATCCTGCCCACAGCTTCGTAGGACTCCGCGGGAACCGGCGTCATGAAATAGCCGAACAGTCCCGCCAAGATCGGCATCAAGATGATGATCCAGCGGCGCTTGTGGAAGATGCGCAGGTAATCACGGAGGTTCAGCTCGTATTGCATTAGCCTCTCCGCGCTTCGAATCTCATCGCAGGTTTAGGATAATGATGATGTTGACGATCAAGGTGCTGAAGATCACCCACTCGCGAGTTCGTTCCCAGAACGTCTGTTTTCGCCTCGGCACGATTACATAATCGCCGGGCTGGAGTTGGAACCTGTTGCCAGGCTCCATCCCGCCGACGATTGCCGAGACATTCACGCTCATCTGCTGTTCTTCGCTGCCATATCGCCCGATGAACACCCCGGGGGCGTCAGCCCACTCCGTAAAGCTGCCCGCCAGCGCTATGGCATCCATGACCGTGGCTCCCTCGGTCAGAGAAAAAGTCCCGGGGCGATTGACCTCACCCAGTACGTAGTATCGGCTTCCCCCCTCGGCGGCAGAGGGAATCATGATCATGTCACCCGGTCGCAGCACCACGTCCTGTTCACTGCCCCTACCAGATCGTTGGCCCCGAATGTCGAGGCGGTACTGTATCCCGGCTCGATCCAGCCGCACGTCCGCGAGATC
>CALAKE010000264.1 GCA_937922775.1 uncultured bacterium
GCGAGCGCAGCGAGTCGCCTCCTGAGAGCCCCTGTATGCCTCGCGCCCGACCCCACCGTTGGCCGTCCACACGGCGTGCAAAGGACACCGCCTAGGCGACTTCAGCCACCGCGGCGCGGATGTCGTCGACAGCGTGCTGCATGTCGGCCTGGTGCGTACGGAATGAGAGCACGCAGATGCGCAGTAGATACACGCCATCGAGGACCGTACCGCTGAGGTAAACGCGTTTGCGTTCGTTGACCGCCTCGAGGAGCTCCTGATTCATGCGGTTGAGCTCTTCGTCACTCATTCCCGGTCTCACGAGACGAAAAGCCACGAGCGAGAGCTCCGGCTCGGCAACGATCTCCATTCCCTCGATGGTGCGGATCTGGTCGGTCGCCCATCGCGCCAGGTCGAGCTTCTCGTCGAGGTTGCGCCGAAAGGGTTCGATGCCGTGCATCTTGATGGGTAACCAGACACGCAGGCCACGGTGATCACGCGATAGCTCGGGCGACATCTCGGCGAAATCGAGAAAGTCGGGATCAGTTTGCATCTCAGGCAAGTACCCGGCCGACACCGTGTGTGCCCGCCTCAGCGCCGCCCCGTCCCGTACGAGGAGGGAGCCAGTGCCGTAGGGCAGGAAAAGCCCCTTGTGGGGGTCGAGCACGATCGAGTCGGCTCTTTCGATACCTGCAAGCTTGCGCCGGCCCCGCTCGGTGAGCACGAAGAAGCCACCGTAGGCCGCGTCGACGTGCAACCATATGTTCTCACGCTCGGAAATGTCGGCGATGGCCGCCAGGTCATCTACTGCCCCAGTGTTCACCGTGCCGCCGCTGGCAACCACCAGGAACGGCGTCATGCCGGCCTCGCGATCCTCCGCAATCCGCTGCTGCAAGACGTCGAGGCGCATGTGGAAAGACTCGTCGCTTGGGATCGTCCGGACATTGCCGAGCGGGAACCCCGCCAGCATCGCGCCCTTCTGTACGCAGTGGTGAGCTTGGTCAGAGACGTAGATCACCCCCGCGAGGAAATCTTCGGGTAACCTCTCGCGCCGCGCAGTCACCAAACCGATGAAGTTCGCCATCGAGCCACCGGTGGTGAGAAGACCGCGTGCGTCCTCCCGGTAACCAACCATTTCGCAGAACCAGCGGGTTGCCACGGCCTCGATCTGAGCCAGCCCCGGCGCCGGCAACCATATGCTCGTGTACCGGTTGACCATCTCGGCAATCAGGTCACCGATGGCCGACTGTGGAATACCACCTCCCGGTATGTACGCGAGGTAACCGGGCACGGCGGTTCCGAAGCCCCGGGGGATGACCTCTTCGAAGAGCAGTTCGAGAAGCTCGTCATAGGCCTGCCCGCGCTCCGGCAGTGGCTCCACCAGAGATCGCGCCAACTCGGCGGCCCCATCCACATGGAATGCGGGCTGCTCGGGCAGCGAGTCGAGGTAGACCGATATGCGAGACATCGCGGCATCGACGAGTGCGCGAACTTGCTCTCCCGAGAGCTCGAGGGAGCGGTCTCCCTCAACGATCTCGCCATCCAGGTCGGGTTTGCCCATCGCCCAAGCCGCCTTTCACGAGCGCATGCCGGCTCAGTCATCAGCTCTCCGGAATCCGCAGGGGGGAGACTAGCCGATCATGCTCCTGAGGGCGTCGATAAACTGCTGAACGTCAGCAGCCTCTGGAGAGTCCGGATCCTGCTCGAGGAACAGTTCGAAGTGATCGATCGCCTTCTGATACTCCTGCGTGCGAGCGTAGACGTAGCCCAGGTTCTTGTGCGCCAGAGGGAAGACAGGACGAAGCTGGACGGCCATCTCCATCTCGGCGATACCGCCCTCGACGTCACCGGAGTCGACCATCATCATGCCCATGTTGTAGTGCGATTCCGGGTCCTCAGCACCGGTGGCCAATGCGGCTTCCATCTCGACCGCGGCTGCTTCTTCGTCTCCTAGCTCGGTGTACGCCTGGGAAAGAGCGAGCCGGGCGTCGGCACTATTCGGAGCATGCTTCAGCCACTCCTGGATCGCCGCCACCGCTTCTTCATACCGCGCCAGTGCCAAATAGCTGCCGGCAATGTTCTGGGCAATCGCCGCTAGAGCGTCGCTGTTCTGCTCGTTGTCATCGATGTTGGACCGAGCCTCCTCCATGTGTCCAATGGCTTCCTCGTAATTGCCCGCCTCGTAGGCTGCGACACCGAGCCCGTACGCCTCACCAGCCGCTGTTGCGCGGATCACCTCCTCCGGAATCTCCGGAGGCTGCATGACGATATCGATGCGGTTGGGCCCGCCCCTCAATTCACGCTCCAGCGTGAACGGTTCGTACCCCTCTAGATTGGCCGTGATTCGAGCGTGCGCCGTCCGCACGTTGCGGGCGAAATAGACACCATCATTTCCGGTGATCATTTCCACGGGCTCGAAGGGGCGATCGGGATCCTGCAAGACCATCGTGATGACGACCTTTACGCCAACGAGCGGGTTGCCTTCGGCGTCGGTCACCTTGCCGGAAACGCGAGAATTGAACTGGGGCGATCCTGCCGAGGTATGCGCGCTGAGCGCTCCCGCCGAAACCGAAAAGGCGAGCGTCAGAACCACGGTCAGACCCACAAGCAACAATTTCTGGAAGCATCGAGATGAAATCATGGCAAATCCTCCTCCGCGTAGCATTTGACAGGGCTACGGTCCTGATACCAGGGGAGCTGTTCAGCTCAGCAAGGCGGCGTCGAAATGGCGCCTGCCTGGCACCGAGTGCCTCTGATCCAACAATAGCTGGCCCGAGGTTCAGAGGGTAGTCAGGTGCGGACCCAGTATCAGGCCGGGCGCGGGCAGCTCCAGCCGGGGCCGAGAAATACGCCTGTGCTCGTCCTGTTGGCCGCGAGCGCGGGCGCGCACCTCCCGCCGCCGCCTACCCGATCATGCTCTTGAGGGCATCGATGAACTGCTGGATCTCTGCAGCCTCAGGA
>CALAKE010000265.1 GCA_937922775.1 uncultured bacterium
CACGATCTCGGCCGACGCCAGGAAGTCGAGGACCTGATCGTCGGTCCGGAGAGGGATGTCCTCGCCTTCCGGGCCATACCACCGCCGGGGGGTGGCGGGGACCGGGGTGGCTGGCGGCAGGGCTGCTGGCGGTGGCGCTTCCGCGGTCTCTGGCCATGCGCCGGCTACGAGAGTCATCCAGGCCTGCGAGACGCTCAGCGTGAGACGTCCGGCCGAGCTACCGCCACTCGATGACCCCTCTGACGTATCGAGCAAGAGCTCCCGCTGGCCGCCGTAGAGCGCCGAGAACTTGCCGTCCTCGATCTCCAGGGCCGAAGCACGACCGTCGTAGTGGCTCGCGAGCATGCCGGTGTCGATGAGGAAGATCTTGCCGTTGAAACGCGGTCGAATCGCTCCGACTTGGGGCGAATGCCCAACGACGATGTGCTTGGCATCTAGTTTGTCGAGAACATCGTCGATGAGCGCCTCCCCCCCAACGTCGGGCCACCTGTCATAGCCGCGGAACCACAACGGACCCTCTGGATGCAGCACGAGCCAGCTGTTGATCGTGAGGAACTTCTCGAGGATCTGGGCTGTCTCCGTATCGCTCCTGGTGAGCCGGCGCCTCCGCTCCTGCAGCATCTCGAAGCGCTGCAGCTCGCCGTCGGCGGCGTCCACCATCTCCTGCAATGTGGCGAAGGGCACGATGAGCTTGCGCTCGATCATCGTCCTCTTGGTCGTGTCGAAATCCTCGATTTCCTGCCGAATGCGTTCGTTGAGCTCCTCCAGAGACCACTCCGCGAGCTGCTGGTTGATGCCACCGTGGAGGAAGACGGTGTCATCGATGCGCACAACCGTTGGAAGCGTCCGCAGCCACTGGCCATACACACCCTCAGGGCCAAAGGCCTCCATGCGTTCGACAAAGCCGAGCGGATGTCCCTTGAGCCACTCTCCGCGCACCTCTGAGGTGAATTGCGGCTCCTTCTGGCCCAGGACCTCAGCGCGATGTCGGGCCAGAGCGACATACTCGTCGTATGCCGCTGCCTGGCGCTCCTCCGACTTTTCGTCGACGAAGCCCTCGTAGTCGGCGGGAGAGTTGTCGCGCCAGTAGTCCACGAGGTTCATCCCCTCGTGGTTTGCGATCAGCACCTCGACGCGGCCACCCGCCTCCGCCGCCTCGACCTGCAGTCGCATGAGCAGATCCATGACCTCGCGTACGTCGGGGCCACGGTCGGTGAAGTCCCCGGTTTGGACGAGCGTTGTCTCGCCGCCTACCCAGTGGTTCTCCCCGTCGATGAGCCCGATGTTACGCAGGATGGCTGTGATGGCCTCGAAGTCGCCATGGATGTCGCCGATCGCGAGCACCCTGCCAGTGCCCGCGGTGGTCGGCGCGCCGATCGCATCGACAGAGGTCACGCCGGCCGCTGGGATGGCCGGGGCTACCTCGGGTGCGGTCCACGCCTGCGCAGTCATGATGGCGAACGCCGACAGCACGACTCCGCCGGCAGTCACCCATCTCTTGTTTGGGAGAGCGTCAGTCATCCATCGGGCTTCCTGTCTCTGGTCCGGGCCTTGTTGAATCGTCAAGGCCTCACACGCGTCTGCTGCTACCTACCAGGCTACAGGTTTAATGGCATCGTCCAAAAGGTGACGGAACAGTCCCTTGACGATATCGACATTGTTGGAGAGGAGATCAAAGAACGCCTCACCATCGATTCCGAGCGCCAAAGTGTCAGTTGCGGCCGTGGCTGTAGCGTCGCGCAGGCGTCCGCTGAGAATGTCGAGAAGGCCAAACGTAGCATTCTGCTCGACTGTTGCGGATTCGTTGAAGGCGTTCTCGAGCTTCACCGAGCCCTCGACAATGCAGTAGATAGAATCGGCCGCATCGTTGAGGCTGAAGACCTCCTCGCCCGAGGAAAACCGCTGCTCGTGGGCGATCGAAGCGATACGGAGGATCTGCGAAGCGCTGCAGTAGGAGAACACCTCGACGCCTTGAAGAAACAGGACCTTTTCGATTTGTGCCAGAGATCCCACGTTTCATCCTTCCATCTGAGCCACCGCGACCCAGTTCTTCCGCGGTGGCAGGTTGCTTCTTTCGCTGTCTTCCCGAGCTATCGGTCCTTCCTGGAGCGCCGGCTCATGCCGGCTCCAAGCCAAGCTTCTGGTACACCCACTGGGCAGTTTCTTCGACCACCGATTCGTCATCCCGTTGCGAGGCTGCGACCACCTGTGGATAGAGCTCCTCGACGCGGCCCTCGTAGATGGCATGGATTGCGGCCGTGCCGAGCCAGTGTGCCCCCTCGTCGAACGTCGCGGAGGCCAGAACCAAGCGCCGCAGCACGTCCTCAGCGGGTTGCACGGCTAGCTGATACATCGTCCGCGCCAAGCGCAGTTTGTTTTCCAGAGTCTCCTCGCCAATGACGGAGAACACTCTCCGGTGTGTCTCCCCCAGCAGCGTATTGTCGAGGTACTCGAGGGCATGAGATTTGAGAGCGGGTTCACCGCTCATCAATCCCTGGTAGGCGGCGCGAATGTCGCGTGGCGAATGGCTGAGCTCGAGCATTCCGAAGATCGCGACGAGGTTCTGCATCATGCGGTCTTCCAGGAGTCGTTGCACCAGGTCGGGTGAGTCCTTGCGCCACTGCACCGATGGGGACTCGAACTCCAGATCATCCCTGACCGAGACGCTGACCAAATCGGTAAGACCGAGAAAGTAACGCCGTGCTTCCTGGTGGATCTCATCGACGATCCTACCTTCAGGGAAGCTCAGGGATGGGTTGGCGACCCGCAGCCAGCCGAGAGCCTCGATGACCTTGCGACGCAAGAACAGGTCGGTTACTCCGAGATTGTCGATCAGCGCTGTCAGGGCGGCCTGGCCGCCGATGCGAGCGATAGTTTTGGGCACGGCCCTACGCACCCAGATCGTTTCCTGTGGATCGCCCATAAAGTGAGCAAGTGCCGGAATCACGTCCTCGCCATAAGCGACCAGTGCCTCCCGCGCCTCGTGCTTCACCCGTCGATTGCGCATCAGGGATATCAGGACAGGCACGAAGAGCGGGCTCTTGCCATTGCGCTCGACCCGCGAGCGCACGGCGCTGATCGCCAGCTGCACAACGTCTGTGTCCTGGTCGTAAAGCAGGCCCATCAGCGTGTCCTGAAAATGCGGCTCGTCGATATCACTCAACGC
>CALAKE010000266.1 GCA_937922775.1 uncultured bacterium
TGCGCCTGGCTTATCGCTAAAGACCCGCGGCAGACTGAGGGCGAATATTGCGATGAAGGGCAGAAAGATGGCGATCACCACGTCTATCCACCGGGCTGTGAGCCACATAGCTAGGACCAGGAGGCTGAAGGTGATGAGAAAAGTGGTGAGCAAATGCGGCCACCCCTCCGGTGCCAGATCCTCCAGCGAGCCAATCACCACGTCGGCGGCCGTCCGCCGTGGGCTCTCCTCAGGAGTCACCTGCTGTTCTGCAGCCGTCTCATCTCGATCTCGTAGGGAAGTCATTTAGCCCCCTCGGCCTCGGAAGCCTTGTCCGAATTTTGAAACTCAGATTGTGGAATCTGAATTAGAAACCTACTGGAGGAGCAGGAAGGGAACAACGGGCAAGGGAGAAGCAGGCGGTGGCAGGTGCACGGGACGGGCAGAGATCCGAGCTAAGCCGGGCACAATCCAGGCTCAAGGCTGCCAGGCAAGTAAGTGTGGCCAGGCCCGTAAGCCGTTGTCTTTAATGGGGCAAAAAAAGGCAGCCCTAACGGGAAGTGACCGGCTGCAAAGGCGGTTGACGGTTGTGAGTAGCGGGTGGTTTGAGGTGGGTGCGAAAGTCGCCTGACTCCCGATGGGGAGTGACCCCGAGGTGGTCAAACAGCTCTACGGAGGGTCATCGGCGTCTGACGCCTACTCCTCATCCTCGCCCGGCAGCACCAGCCGGTAGCGCTTCACCATGATCGTGCCGGCGTCGTCGGTAACCGCCATCGCGATGGTCTCGCCATCGATGAACGCATTGTCGGGGTAGTGATCGAGAGAGACGGTGCCCAGAAAGCGGCCGTCGTCGCCGAAGGCGTCGAGCCAGTAGCCTTCCGGCAACCAGCACACCTCGACGTCGTCGAAGCAGTCGGTGGATTGCCGTGACGGCTTCTCACGCAACACCCAGATGCGGCCGTCGCGGCCGGCGATGAACCGACCGTACGCTGGCTTGTGGTCGGGGATCTCCGGGCCGTTCCAGGTCCACGACGGGTCGTTGGCGAACCGGTTTCGGACCATCTCGGCAGTGGACTGCTTGCGGTAGGCAGCCTCTCTGGCGGGTACGGCGACCGGCGTCCAGTACCGCTGGATGGAAAGTTCCGACCCGCCTGGCGACAGAACATCGAAACTGTAGGTGTCCGAGACGCCGGCCACCCAGTCGCCCTCGGGCGTCAACGTGGAAAGCGAGGACGGCTGGAACGGGATATTGCATACCTCCCGTTCCCTCCCACCACGGTTGTACGTCAAACAGAGAGGGGCATAGCCTGAATCGGGGGGGAACGTCGGATCGCCAATGATCCCTTCCGGGCCAACCCCGACTCTGCCGGAACGGCGCGTCTGCAGGTCTATCCAGAAGGCCCAAACGCGGTCGTCGATACCCAGCGTCAACATGTCGATCCCCATCACATCAAAGGCAGCTGGCGGATTCCAGGTGGCTTTCGGTTCGCCTTCGGGCCCGAAGACTTCGACCTGAAGATTCGGTTCGACGACCAGGATGTCTCCGGTGCTCGTGACGACCATGCCCCCCGGATTCATGAACTCCCCGGGGCCTTCGCCCTGACGTCCGACGTCGAACAGGTGCCGTCCCTCGTGGTCGAAGATCCTTACGGCGGGAATCTGGGCGTCGAGCACCAGGACGCGGTCGTCCGTGACCCAGACTCCGGCGACCCGACCGAACATGTACTCGTCGGCCCCAACATCGACTCCTATCGATGCCTCCTCGACCAACCTCGCCATCCCGTCCCACACCGATCCCGACTCATTGACGACGGTGGTGACGTTGCCCTCGGTCGTGATGTTGCCTTGCCAGGGGCCGTCAGCAGGATCGAAAGGGTCAGGGGTGCAGGCACAGTGAAGAATGAGCATCAGGGTGACGGGTGCGAGGCCATGATTTGGGATCATCTGGGGCTTTCCGGCTTCGGTGGACAGGGAGTGAGCCTCAGTAATTAGGACACCATAGTTCGCCAAAAAGACGGTGAGGTATTCACCTGGGTCCCGCCCAGTGCCTCGCTCTCGCATTTGTGGCAAAGTCGGGGTGTGTTCATCAAGGCCACTCCGACATCGCCCTCCAGGATCTCCCGCAGCGTGCTTGGCCGCTCGTCGCGGCGTGCATGGTGCGGCGTGCTGGTAGCGGCAATGGCCGCTATCGGATGCGCGGCCGAGGAGCCGGCACCGCCGCTGAACGTCGTCTTCATCCTCGTCGACGACCTCGGCTACATGGACGTCGGTGCTTTCAACCCGGACTCGTTTTACGAGACGCCCAACATCGACGGGTTCGCCGCGAGCGGGATGCGGCTCACCGACGCCTACGCCGCTGCTTCCGTGTGCAGCCCGACCCGAGCGTCGATCCTGACAGGTCAGTACCCGCAGAGGATTGGCATCACCGACTACATCGGTGCCTCTCAGCCGCCCGATTGGGGACGCAATACGCGCCTGCTCCCGGCGCCGTATAGCGAGCAACTGGAGCTCGAGGTGCCCACCCTGGCCGAGATGCTGCGCGAACGGGGCTACGCAACCTTCTTTGCCGGCAAGTGGCATCTCGGCTCCGAGCCGTTCTGGCCGGAGCGCCAGGGGTTCGATCACAACCTGGGCGGCATCACGCGCGGCGGCCCCTACGGTGGGGATCGCTACTTCTCGCCGTACGGCAACCCGCGGCTGCCCGACGGGCCGCCCGGCGAACACTTGCCTGCGCGCCTCGCCCAGGAGACGGTGGCGTTCATCGAGGCCAACCGCGCCCGTCCGTTTCTCGCATACCTCTCGTTCTACTCGGTACACACGCCGCTGATGGCGCGCCCCGATCTCGAGGCGAAGTACGAAGAGAAGCGCTCGCGTTTGGGCCTCGAGGCCGAGTGGGGGCAGGAGGGCTTCCGCCGCGTACGCCAGGTGCAGGAGCACGCCGTGTATGGCGCCATGGTCGAGGCGATGGACGAGGCGGTGGGCGCGGTGCTCGACGCGCTGGAACGGTTGGAGCTCGAGGGCCGAACCATCGTGATCTTCACTTCAGACAACGGAGGGCTCTCGACCTCCGAAGGCCACCCGACCTCGAACCTGCCGCTACGGGGTGGCAAGGGTTGGAGCTTCGAGGGTGGCATCCGCGAGCCCACCATCGTCCGGGTTCCGGGTGTCACGGCCGCCGGCAGCACCTCCGGGGCCGTCGTCACGAGCCCCGACTGGGTGCCGACGATTCTGGATGTGGCAGGCTTTACGGTACCCGACGGCGCCACCTTCGACGGCCTCAGCATCGCGCCGGCATTGAGCGGCGAGACCAGGGATCGCGGCCCTATCTTCTGGCACTACCCGCACTACGGCAACCAGGGAGGGTTCCCGTCGGGCGCGGTTCGCGATGGCGCCTGGAAGCTGATCGAGAACTACGAGGACGGATCGTTCCTGTTGTTCAACCTGCGCGACGATGTCGGCGAGAAGAACGACCTGTCGGGCGAATACCCGGATCGCGTGCGCGCGATGAGCAACATGCTGGCCGCCTGGCGCCTCGAGGTAGGCGCCACGATGCCGACCGTCAACGAGAGCTACGACCCAGCGGCACCGAGCGGAAGACGGTAGAGATCGGGGCCCGCAGAGGCTTGGCCAGCTCGCATTCTGTCGCTGCGGCGCTGAATCTACCCGGCTCGGAGGATCTCTACGAAACAACGAGAGCGTGTCGCTCGGGCCCCACTGCCACTTGAAAGCCGCTGGCGCAGGACGGGGGCGAGCGACTACCGGCTCAGGAGTCGGCGTGCCGGTGATAGACCTTGTCGGTGATCTTCCAGCCGTCGGCGAACCTCAGCAGTGACAGGTAGTCCGTGTATACGTGCCGTGAGTCGTGGAACAACTCGACCTTCACTACAGCCGCGTCACCGGTGATGTCGATGATCGGAAACCTGTGGGTCCACGTCTGGGGCTGGTACCCGGCTTGCGCTTTGCGCTCCTCGATCGATGCGATCCACTGGTCGATCGGATACTCGCTGAGCTCGCCGTCAGAAACGCCATGGATCTTGAACGTGGGGTGGAATCCGGCGCGCATGGCCTTCGTATTCTGCTCGTTGAACGCGCCGTGGATGTACGACGCTTCGACTACGGCACGGATTTCGTCTTCTGCAGCCGCGGACTCGGCACTCACCTTAACCTGAACGCCCGATACGACAAGAAGTGCGGCCACCAGCGAGATGGAGAGGTGTTTTTTCGTCACGATAGAAGCTCCCGTTGCGGTTTCTGGGAAGAGCCGGGGCGTCCCAATATTCGCCTAGCTCCGTGTCTCAATCAACAGCGCGGGGCTCCGTGTCTGCGCGCGTCTTTGTCTGCGCGCTACTCAGCCTTGTCTGCGGAGCCCGCGTTGTCGCCCGTCTCGGGAAACGCGGCGACGTCGTCCGGCGCGCGCGTGACGCTCTTGACCTGTTTGTACAGGCCCGCGCGGGCCAGCATGTGGGCGCTGGCGGGCGCGGTGATGAACAGGAAGATGGTCACGAGGACCTCGTGCAGGCTGATGCTCCCCGTGGTGACGGTGAAATACAGCACCGAGCCGACCAGCAACGCGCCCATACCCAGAGTCGTCGCCTTGGTGGGTGCGTGCAGCCGGCAGTAGAGATCGGAAAGCCGGACCAGCCCGAACGAGCCGACGAAAATGAAGAACGAACCAACCACGATTGCCGCGGCGATCAGCGCTTCGATGACCATGGGTTCGCTCCTTTCGTCAGTCGATGATGGTGCCGCGGGTGACGAACTTGCACCACGCCACGGTTCCCACGAAGCCCACCATGGCGATCAGCAAGGCGGCTTCGAAATAGAGGGAGTCTGCGAAGAACATGCTGGCCAGCACCACCAGGGCGATGCCGTTCACGTACAGCGTGTCGGCCGCCACGATGCGGTCCGGCATCGACGGACCACGCAGCACTCGATAGAGGCTGAGGATCAAGGACGCGGAAACCGCCACGAAACCGAACCATATCGCCGCGTTGATCATTCGAAAATCTCCTTGAGCGGCCCCTCGTAGCGTTGCTTGATGGTTCTCACCTCGGCAGCAGGGTCTGGGGTGTCCAGAACGTGGACGAGCATCTTGCGGCGGTCCGGCGTCAGCTTGGCGGTCACGGTGCCCGGCGTCATCGTGATCATGCTGCCGAGCGTCCAGATGGCGAATTCGTTGCTGATGTCGAGAGGGATCACGATCCAGTTGGCGCGCGGCGTGCGGCCGACGTTGATGACCAGCCATGCGACGGCGACGTTGGCGACGATCACGTCCCAGACGAACACCGGGAAGAGTCGGAACAGCGGCCCCCAGCGCTGGATCGCGGGCGGCGTGGGCCAGAAGCGCTGCGCGAAAAACGGGATCGTGAAGCCGAGGATCGCACCCAACACGATATTGCCCACGGAGACGCTGTTGGCCAGCAGCAGCCACACGCCGAGCCACGTCAGGCTGAGGATCGGGTGTGGGAAGAGCTTGAAGCGCGGCGCGCTCATGGCGTCGCCTCCGGTCCGTGCTCCGGTCCGTGCTCCGGCCCGTGCGCCTCGGATTCGGGCAGGTCGGCGCCGGCTTCGAAGACCGCTTCGATGTACCCGTGCGGATCGACGAGCTGTGCGGCGGTAGCGGTCGCGTAGTCGACCACGCGGCCGGCGAACATCGCCATGGCGATCGCCACCAGCAACAGGATCACCGGCGGTGCAAAGGCGCTCCGGGGAACGGCGCCGGCGGTGCTCTCGCCATCGCTGGTGCTCCAGAAGAGCGTGCTGCCGGCGCGGCCCACCGCAACGATCGACAGGAGACCGGCGACCAGGACCACCGCGAAAACCCAGCGGGCCGACGGCACCTCCAGCGCGCTCGACAGGATCAGGACCTTGCCGACGAAGCCGCTGAGCGGCGGCAGGCCGGTGACCGCGACGCCGGCAGTCAGAAAGAGCACTCCCAACAGCACCGGTTGGGCGACCGTCGGAGCCGGTTCCAGCCGATCGTGCACCTCGCCGCGCTCGCGGCCGATGAGATCGGCGAGCAGGAACAAGGCCGCCAGGATGAAGGTGCTGTGGGCCATGTAGTAGATCGCAGCCGCCAGACTCGCCACGCCGCCGAGGGCGACGGCGGTGAGCATCGTGCCGACTGAGGCGATCACCAGGTAGGCGGCCAGCCGCCGGAGCTCCCGCGCCGCGAGCGCACCGAGCGTCCCGAGCGCCAGCGTCGCCAGTGCGAGGGGGAGCAGCCAGGGCTCGGCGATGCCGCTGACCTCGCCGCCTTCGGCCCCGAAGATGATCGTGAACACGCGGATGATCGAGTAGACGCCAACCTTGGACATGATGGCGAACAGCGCCGCCACCGGCGCCGAGGCCGATGAGTAGGTGGCCGGCAACCAGAAGTAGAGCGGCAGCAGCGCCGCCTTGACCGAGAACACCACCATCAAGATGAGCCCGCCGGCGCGTACCAGGGCGACGTCGTCGGCAGGGACCTCGGCGACCTTCACGGCGAGATCGGCCATGTTGACCGTTCCGGTGGTGGCGTACAGCAGGCCCACACCGATCAGAAAGAGCCCCGAGCCGGCGAGGTTGAAGATGACGTAATGGATACCGGCGCGGATCTGGTCGTCGCTGCCGCCGTGCAGCAGCAAGCCGTACGACGAGATCAACAGGACCTCGAAGAAGACGAATAGGTTGAAGAGGTCGCCGGTGAGAAAGGCCCCCATCAGCCCCATGAGCTGGAACTGGAAGAGCGCGTGGAAGTTGGCGCCGCGACGGTCCCAACCCTGGACGGCATAGAACAGGGTCACCGTGGCGACGATGGCGGTGAGCACCACCATGAAGGCGCTCAGCCGATCGAGCACCAGGATGATGCCGAACGGCGGCTGCCATGCGCCGATCAGGTAGGGCTGGATCTCGCCGCTCGACGCCTGGTTCAAGAGGGTGAAAGCGACGCCGAGCTGCGCCATCGTCGAGACGACGCTGATGATGCGTTGCTTCTCGATGCTGGTGCGGGCGAACAGCAGCAGGATGGTGGCAGTGACTGCCGGCACAACGACGGGAAAGATGATCCAGTGGTCGCTCATTCGTCGCGACCCTCCCGCTGCGGCATGCCGTCAACGTGATCCGTGCCGAGCTCGATGTTGGCGCGTACGGCGAGCACCAGGACGAACGCGGTCATGGCGAAGCCGATAACGATCGCGGTGAGCACCAGAGCCTGCGGCAAGGGGTCGGGGTACTGGTCGACGCCGACGCGAATGATCGGCGCGTGCCCGACATCGAGCCGGCCCATCACGAATACGAAGAAGTTCACCGCGTAGCTGATGAGGGCCAGGCCGAGCACCACCGGGAACGTTCGCCCGCGCAGCATCAGGTAGACGCCGGTCGAGACCAGGATGCCGATTGTCGCGGCGAACAGGAGCTCCACCCTAAACCTCCTCGACCCGCGGCATCGTGAGCGAAAGCTTGCGCTCGCGCTCACGCTCCTGCGCGAGCAAGTGCTCTCGTTTGTCGACCTTTGACAGGTTGGCCATCACCAGCAGGGCCGCCCCGACCACCACGAGATAGACGCCGAAGTCGAACGCAATCGCGCTGGCGATCTCGATGTCGCCGATCAGCGGCAGGTGGACGTTGTCGTGCCAGCTGGTCAGGAACGGACGCCCGAAAAACCAGCTGCCGATCCCGGTGAGCCCGGCGATCAAAACGCCGAGCGCCAACACCGGATGAAAGTCCGCCCGCACGCGCCGTTGCGTCCAGCCGGCGCCGAACGCCACGTACTGCAGGATGAGGGCGATGGCCGTCACCAGTCCGGCGATGAAGCCACCGCCGGGCGCGTTGTGACCGCGCAGGAAGATGAACACGGACACCAGCAGCGCGAGCGGCAAGATCAGTCGCGCCACCACGCTCAGCATCAGCGGGTGGTCGGATTCGTCTTCTTGATCCTTGAGGCCCGGCGACAGACGGCCGAGGCCGAACTGATCGATCAGCGCGTAGATGCCAAGCGCGGCGATCGCCAGCACGCTGATCTCGCCGAACGTATCGTAGCCGCGGAAGTCGACCAGGATGACGTTGACGACGTTGTGTCCTCCGCCGCCGGGGACGCTGTTGGCGAGGTGGTATTCGGAAATCGACTCGAACGGGAACGGGCGGGTCAAGACCGCGTACACGAGGGCGGTGACACCGCCGCCGGCAGCGAGCGCCAAGCCGACGTCGCGCACCCGGCGCAGCCCCGGCGATTCGCGCGGCGAGTCCTTGGGCAACAGGTGCAGGGCCACCAGGATCAGGACAATGGTGACGAACTCGACCGATATCTGGGTCAGCGCCAGGTCCGGCGCCGAGAAGTGCACGAACGCCAGGGTGACCACCAGGCCGACGACGCCGAGCATGACCAGCGCGACGAGACGGCGCCGGTGAAAGACGGCGGTGCCGACCGCGGTCACGACGAGCAGCACGAAACCGACGATCGACGGGATGTCGGTCGGCGTCGAAGGCAACGAGCCGCTGGAGTAACCGAGTTGCCAGAAAGGCCAGAAGCCGACGATGATCGCGGCCCCGACCAGCAGGCTGAGATAGCGCTGCAGCGATCCGTTCTGTAGAGCGAGCGTGACGCGCTCGGAAAACGTCACCGTCGCGTCGATCACCCCGTCGTACAGGCGCTTGGCCACAACCCGAACCGATGCCGCATTGTGCGCGGCAAACAAACGGCCGCGGCCGGCGTAGAGGAGCGCGCCGCCGACGATGGCGATCAGGCTCATCATGAGCGGCGTGCCGAAACCGTGCCACAGCGCGAGGTGGAAGGAGGGCAGGGGCTCGCCTACCACGGCGGTGCCGGAGACCTTCACCAGGGGCTCGGCGATCTGCTCGGGAAACAGCCCGACGACGACGCAAATCGCGATCAGAATCGCGACCGGCAGGCGCATGCCGTTGGGCGGCTCGTGCGGCGGGTGTGGAAACGATTCCGGCCGCTCGCCGAAGAAGGTGCCGAAGGCGAAGCGACACGAGTAGGCCACGCTCAGCAGCGCGGCCAGGGTGACGATGGCGGGAACCACCCAGCCGGGCAGGCTGCCGGCGTGCACATGCAGCGACTCCTCGAGCATCATCTCCTTGCTGATGAAGCCGTTGAGCGGCGGCAAGCCGGCCATCGCGGCGGCGCCGATCAGCGCCAGCGTGCCGGTGATCGGCATCAATCCATAGAGGCCGCCGAGCTTCCTCAGGTCACGGGTGCCGGCTTCGTGGTCGACGATGCCGGCGGTCATGAAGAGTGCGGCCTTGAACGCGCAGTGGTTGAGGATGTGGAAGACTGCCGCGACCGCCGCCATCGGCGTGCCGATGCCGAACAGGAACGTCATCAACCCGAGGTGGCTGATCGTCGAGTAGGCCAGCAGCGCCTTGAGATCGTCCTTGAAGATAGTCCAGTAGGCGGCGAGCGCCATGGTCGCGAGGCCAGTGCCGCCGACCAAGAAGAGCCACATCTCGCTGCCGGCGAAGACCGGGAAGATGCGCGCCATCAGGAAGACGCCCAACTTCACCATCGTTGCCGAGTGCAGGTAGGCGCTCACCGGGGTCGGTGCGGCCATGGCGTGCGGCAGCCAGAAGTGGAAGGGGAACTGCGCCGACTTGGTGAAGGCGCCGAGCAAGATCAACAGCAATGCCGTGCTTGCCAGCGGGCTGGCGTCGACCAGCGCGCGCGACTGCAGGATGGTCGACAACTCGTAGCTGCCAACGATGTTGCCGAGCAGCAGGGCGCCGGCGAGCAGGGCCAGACCACCCATTCCGGTGACCACCAGCGCCATGCGCGCGCCCTGCCGTCCTTCCACCGTGTGGCTCCAGTAGCCGATGAGGAGGAACGAGCTGAGGCTGGTGAGCTCCCAGAAGACCACCATCGTCAGCACGTTGTCGGACAGAACGACGCCGACCATGGAGCCCATGAACAACAGCAGGTAGCAGTAGAAGCGTCCCGTGTTGTCGCTCTCGGGCAGGTAGGAGCGCGCGTAGATGATGATCAGCACGCCGATGCCGAGGATCAGGAAGGCGAACATGAAGCCGAGCCCGTCGACCATGAACGACAGGTTCCAGCCGATCGACGGGATCCAGGCCACCGACCAGCGCTCGACCTCACCGGCGAATACCGCGGTCGATCGAGAGAGCAGCAGCACGAGCGACGTCGACGCCAAACCGGCGGCTGAGGCGAACGCCAGGTTCCGGTTGGTGCGTGCGAGCAGCGGCGGAATCGCCATTCCCACGAGCGGCAGCAAGACGATGAGAATCAGGCTCATGTTCGCAGGGTCGTTACCATCGGTGGCAGCGTCGGCGCCTCGAGAACTCGATCACGGGGAGGCAAGTCGCTCTACGTTACCGCCTGCGGGTTGCAGCGGCAATCTCGCGGGCCTCGACCGTCCCCGCCGCGTTTGCTGGTTTGATCCGGCGGCTGGGTGACCTCGGACCTGGCAGGGCCCTTCAAGGGAGTACCGGGTTCCTGGGGGTGGTAGTCTCGTAGTAGGTTGCTGACGGTCGCCTTGCACCCGCCCATTCAACAAAGGCAACTCCGACATGCGAGTGGTTCGCCTGATCCCTGTCCTCCTCTTCGCTCTTCCTTTCTCCCTCTCGGCCCAGGATCCCGGGCCCTCGGTCACAGACCCTGCCCGGCCCCTCCTTCCGGAGATGGTCCAGGTCTTCTCCGAGATGACCCGGATGGTGGACCACACGCACCGGGTGCTGGGCTATGCCCAAGACATCCAGGAGCATGAGGGGGGTGTCCGGGTGGTGGTGGAGGCCGCTGCCATCCTCCACGACATCGGGATTCCCCGGGCCCGGGAGGTCCACGGATCCAGCGCCGGGCGGTATCAGGAGGTGGAAGGGCCTCCCATCGCCAGGGACATCCTCACACGGCACGACTTCCCCCAGGCCCAGATCGACCTGGTCTGCGGCATCGTGGCCAACCATCACAGCGACGCCGATCCCCAGGTCGTGGAGACTCCGGAGTTCAAGGCCCTCTGGGACGCCGACTGGCTAGTGAACTTCCCGGGGCGTCATCGGGAGGCCAGCGCTGAGGAGAAGGCCGAGGCCATCGAGACCATCTTCAAGACGGATCGTGGGAAGGAGCTGGCCCGGGAGATGTTCCTGGGATAGGGAGCTCCATGCTGCCCCTGCTCCTGGCGTTGGGATGGGGGGGATCCATGCCCCCCGACACTCTGGCCCAACCAGTGGAAGAACCGGCTTCCCACTCCACGCGACAGGGTCCTCAGAACAAGCCGAGTTGAGGTTCCGGAACCTAAGTGAAAGCTAAGCGATCGGCCGCCGCCGGTGCAGCCCGTGGTCGCCTGATAGGCCTGTAAGTCCCTGCAAACACGGGGAAAAAAGAGGCAGACCTAACGACTCCGAGTTGGAACTCTTGGGTGGGTTGGCTGTGGGAGATCGAGAAGCTGAGAGCACATCCGAGATAGCGATAAATGAGCCCAATTCTCGCCGCTAGGCCCGTTCTGACCATTCCCTAATGTACTTGGAACCTAGATACTGATCGGCCTACCGCCTCGTCGGCACCCTTACCCTCAACTCCTCGAACCAGTTGAGCACGAGGTTGATGCGGAAGCCCGCTCCCCACGTCGGTACGCCTCCTTGCGATCCCAGCATGAGGAGGAATCTTTGCCCATCGTCCGTGGCGAAGAAGATCTCGCTGCCGTCTCTCGACCAGAAGGACGAGCCAGCGCGTGCATATCGAACGAATTGCCCTACTGTCTATTGCTCCAACTCATGAACGCATCTACCAGATCCTTGCTTTTAGACGCACATTATCGATTCCGCTATAGGGCCGATCACGTCCCACCTTGGCATGAGGGTATTTCGCGATAGTCATCTTGTGACGCGCGATAATGTCCTGATAACTGGCGGAGGCCCACAATGCTATCTCGGTCATGGGCGACTCCTCCCGCGGATCACGCTGAACGTCGTAGACGGCTGCGGCCACACCTGGGGCAGGTCAGCCGGTCAATGTTTGATTTTGCAGAGTGGAGTCGACAGAGCCGCCAACTCTATCCTTAGGGACCTCTAAGAAACAATGGGAGAGTCGTCCCAGTTCAGATTGCAGCCAGTTCACGAAGCAAGCGCTTCGAGCACTGCCTCCGGTTTCTGTTCCACGACCTTGAGCAAAGCTCGCGCTGGTCCTTCGGGCGTTCTACGACCTTGTTCCCAGTTCTGGAGGGTCGACACGCTCACGCCTATCATCAACGCAAACTCCGACTGGGACAGCTTCAGACGGGCGCGGATCCCCTTGATATCAATCGGTCCGAACTCGAACCGCCGGCTCGCCTCGAGCTGGCCCCGTCGGATCTCGCCCGCCTGCCGGATACTTTCGACCAGCTTGTCGAACTCCGGTTGTTTCATTTGAACTCCTCTCGCACCAGCTGGCGCAGGACCTCGAGCTGGCCTTTCGTCAGGTCGCTCTGCCGCGTCTTCCGGTACAGAAACAACATGTAGATCGTTTGTCTGGCAGCGACCCAGTAGTAAATGACGCGCAAACCTCCGCGCTTACCCCTCCCACGCTGTTTCCAACGCAGCTTGCGTATTCCCCCGCCGCCCCGGATTGCAGCCCCCTGCTGGGGACGCAGCGCCAGTGC
>CALAKE010000267.1 GCA_937922775.1 uncultured bacterium
GGGCTGGTCCGGTTCAGATCCCACGGCATGCGATTGGCGTGGATGGTGACCGCCTTCCAGCCGTCCTGGTAGATGGCGCGGTTGCCAAACAATTCGTAATACTGTTCGGGATGCTGGGTTGGCGTAGTCGGATTGTCGAACGAGTACGCCATACTGACGCCGTCCAGCGGCATCTGCTCCTCGCCGTCGAGCTCCTCGAGGAACGGTGTGCCCGTGACGTCGAGAATGGTGGCTCCAATATCGGTGATGTGGTGGTACTGGTCGCGGATCTCGCCCCGGGCATTGATGCCATCGGGCCAATGGACGACCAGCGCATCCTGGATGCCGCCGCGATGCACGATCTGCTTGAAGTACTGGAATGGCGTGTTACCGGCCAGAGCCCACCCAGCGTGGAAGTGGGGATAGGTGCTGGGGCCACCCCACCCGTCATAGTGCTCCATATTGGCGTCGAACGGTGTCTGCAGCCCGTTGAGCACGTAAGTCTCGTTGAAGCTGCCGGTCAGCCCACCCTCACCGGATGAGCCATTGTCCGCAGTGAGCATGATCAGCGTATTGTCGAGCTGATCGGTACGCTCGAGCATCGCGAGTATGCGGCCGATCTGCTCATCCACGTGCGTGAGCATGGCGGCGAAGACTTCCATCTGGCGGGCATAGAGTCGCTGCTCGTCGGGGGTCAAGCTGTCCCACGCCGGAAGGTCGGCGGTTCGCTCCGTCAGCAGCGTGCCCATGGGGATAACGCCCATCTCGAGCTGGTTGGCGTGGATCTGCTCGCGGGCGGCATCCCACCCCATGTCGAAGGCGCCGTGATAGCGCTCGATGTACTCGGGCGGCGCCTGGTGGGGCGAATGCATCGCCACAGGCGCCCAGAACATCATGAAAGGCCGGTCGGGAGATACCGAGATGTGCGAGGTGATATTGCGGATGGCCTCGTCAGCCATCGTCTCGCTCCAGTGGTAGTCGGGCTCGCCCATCCAGTCTTCGATGGGATAGTGGTCGCGCCACACCAGGGAGCGGTAGTTGTCGGCGTCGGCGGCCATGAATCCGTAGTAGTGGTCGAAGCCCTCGCCGCTCGGCCAGCGATCGAACGGGCCGCTCTCCGAGACTTCATTCAGCGGCGTGTGGTCCCACTTGCCGATGGCGTAGTTGACAAATCCGGCTTCCTGCAGGTGCTTGGCAACCGACTTGCCGGACTCCGGCGGGAAGGCGTTGTATCCGGGGAAGCCCATCGCCGTGAGCGAGTGTGAGCCGAGCCCAATGCGGTGGTGGTTGCGGGCCGCCATGATAGTCGCGCGAGACGGCGAACATAGCGCAGTGGTGTGAAAGTTGTTGTAGCGGAGACCGTTTTCGGCAAGGCGGTCGATGTTCGGCGTTTCGATCAGGCCGCCGAAGCTGCCGAGATGGGCGAAACCAGTGTCATCGAGCAAGAAGATGATGACGTTCGGTGTGCCCTCCGGCGGCTTGGGATTCGAGGGCCACCATTCCTCGGATTCCTCGTAGGTCTCAGCGACGGTGCCGCGAAATTCCTGCCCGTAGCGGGCGAACATCTCGTCTTCCTCGGACGCCGGTTGCGGCGCGCAGGCGATTGCTAGGATCATCAATCCGACGACGATGGTCGTGCAGAACTTCTTGCTTCTCATGTGCAGATCTCCTTTTTTCGCTGCTAGAGGCAAGGGGCCGTGCTCGGCTCCCGGTGCCCTGGTTGGATTCCTCACATCGGAATTGTGAAGGAGAGGTTCACTCGGTAGGAGTTCTTCACCGCGGGGCCGAGGTAGCTCTTGTAGAACAGGCTCGTCTGGTATTCGCCGTAAATGTTCCAGGAGCCGTAGTCGCGGACGAGCACCTTGCCGAAGCGAACGCCAATGGGCATGTAGAATTTCTTGTTGGTCCAATCGTACAGAGCGACCATGTCGCCGTTGCCGATGTACCAGCCGCTCGAGCCGAAGCGATAGTTCAAGAATGGCGCGAGGCCCAAAGGGTTGGTGTTGGACCCACCCGGCGGCAGAGCGGTTGGGTCAATGGACTGCCACGACTGGGTGATGAGAAGGCCGTAGAACCAGCGCCCCGTCGAGTTCACGACTGCTGCGGCGAATCCGTATCCCCACTCGTCGCGGGCCACTTTCTCGTTGCCCGGCATGGTCACGAGGGGGCCGGCGCCGACGCGCCCCGTGCCCCAATCCATGGCCTTGGGGATGATCAGGGCGAAGATTTCGGTGTTACCCATTCCGGACTCGCCCTTGGCGTTCTCATAGTGCCGAAACGTCACCCGCGGCAGGATCGTGAGGTGTTTGAGCGCGACGGGGGCCACCAGGCGGAACTGGATGTAGTCAGTGGCACCGGGCGGCCGCACCTCCCCATTGTCCATCGTGTCCTGGTGGTAGTCGGGCATATTCTGATAGGAGAACTGGAAGCTCCACTGCGTCGCCGTGGAGTCGAGGGCCTTGGTCGTGGCGTCCTGGCCCTCGGCCTCTGCTTCCTCCTGTTCTTCCTGCATTGCGGCCGGTTTGGGAGCCGGCATGGTCACGAGCTTGAGCGCGTCGACCAGGAACCCCCCCTCCGTCGCGTTCCTAGTCTGACTCGGGCTCTGTGCCCAGGCGGGTGAGGATGCTCCCAACAGCAGTAAGCAGACCGCCGCCATTGCTAACAGCGTGTGAGGTCGTGATCTCATGACATCTGTTCCTTTCGATAGTGGAATCAACCAGGGGGTACTCTCAGGAAGCATCTCGTGGGGGAGCGGAGAGGAGTGCCAGCAACTCGAGTCGCAGCTCCTCGATAAGCTCCCTATACCTCTCGATGGTCCGAAACCCATGTTTCGATTGCTCGGCGCGATCCAACGAGGCTCGTGCCGTGACGAAGTCGGTGCAAACCTCGCGGAACTCCTCACTGCCGTCCCAGAGCGTCTCGATCACGTCCTTGTGATCGGGGAATCGCTCGGAGATCAACCGCGGGGGTTGCTCCGTCTTGAATTGGATCAGTCTGCTCTCTCGCATGATCATTTGCCGCGCGGTCCGCGGCCGTGGTTTCGTTGAACGGCGCAGGGGAACCCGTTTCGCTCAGGAGAGTAAGCAGCAGACGCCGCCCAAGGAAGTATCGGCGGGGTACGTTACACGGCGGCGATACGGCTACGACCCGGTCTCGGGGCTCCCGGGAGCCCGGCCCCGACTTCCCCGCACGAGTTCGCCCGTACCGGCCCCCCAGTTGAAAAGGCAACCGGCCGCTTCCATGAACGGGGCGTCGAGGGGCTCCACCTTGTCTCGGCTGACGAGCTGCAAGGTGCCGATTCCCGGAGTCGGTGCCAGCGGCACGAAGACCGTGAGGTCCCCCTCGGCCGGATTCTCGACGATGAACGCTAACTCGCGGACTCCCGGGTTGGATTCGAGCAACGCGGGCTGCAGCTCATCGGGAACATCCCGGCCCGCAATCCGCCGCGAGAAGCTCCGTAGAACGTTATAGGGGGCGAATCGGCTGAGGACCCGGTCCTCGACCCAATTCCCCAACCGCCGCCCAGCAGAGGTACGCGCCGCGAGGCCGGCGAGAAAGAAGATAACGAGGAGAGCCGCCGCCGCCGCAAATCGATGGGTCCAAGCGTCCGGGAAGATTCCGGCGGGCAGAACATCGATCAGCGGCTGGGTCAGCGCCATCAGGGCATCGAAGAGCCCGCCGAGCAGGATGTAGGAGATCAAGAAGGGCAACATGACCATGAAGCCCTCGATGAAGATATTGACGATGGATCTCGACGCTCTTGTCATGTCCCTGGTCCCTTGTTGCCCTGCTCGTCAGATTGAACGAGAACGACACTACCGCCCGGGAGCGACAGGGTGAAGTGTCGCCAGCGTACGTTTCGGCCCTTGGTACCGTATCGCGACCCGAACACGGGTCCGACGATTGCCAGAGGGGCACAATTGCCCCCACGATTTCACTCGGGAGGATCCATCTGCCAAGTGGTATGCTCGCGAACCGAAAAGCAAAAGTCAGGCCAACGCTAGCGGACAAGGAGAGTCAGATGCCCCGAGGCGTGATGTTTGTATCGATTGCGGCGCTAGCCGGCGGCACCTGGGCGGTGCTTGTATCCCGCGCCTCCCGTGAGATGAGCCCGGTGCTTGGGCCGATCATCGCCGAAACGACCGGGGTCATCATCGCGCTCGTCCTGCTCACCTCGAGGTTCCGAGAGACGACGCTCGAGTACTCGACGCGCGGCATCACGCTGTTGCTCCTCGCCGGAGTCTGCGTGTTCTCAGTCGACTACTTCTCCCTGCGCGCCTACGGGGCCCATCTGCCCGTGAGCGTAGGGGCGCCGGTCTTCATGGGCGGCGTGATTCTCACAGCCACGGTCATCGGTTTTCTCCTCGGCGATGCGATCACCGTGAAGAAGCTCGCCGGGATTTCGCTGATCGTGGCCGGGGCCGCGATCTTGGCGAGTTTGTCGCAGTAGGGACTGGCAGAAGGGCAGTGCCGCCAGGAGGACGCGGCCGAATGCCTGTGGAGACGTGGATCTTCCGTGGGCGGCTCGGCCGCTGGGTCAACCGCCGACGTGGAGGCCAGCCTTCTCCACTCCCGCGAGAATCATCTCGACGTTCTCGTCGGCATAGAGCAGGCGGCCGACGGATTCCCGACCTCTGGCCGCGAATTCAGGCTGCAGCTCGAGAAGATCCTGAAGCTGTCGCTGGGCTTCCTCGCCCCGCCCGAGATGACCGAGAGCCGAGGCTCGAAGCAACGGTCCCCACATCAGCCCGGGGGCATGGAAACGCCTGGCATCCTGCAGAGCCTCCAGCCACTGTCCCTGCCGCGCGTGGTTCATGCAGGGAACCAGGTGATACCAGGATGGGTGATGGGGATTCAGGCGCATGGCTCGGTCGACCATTTCCATGGCTCGGTCCCACTCCTGCAAACCGACGAGGAAGAGGGCCTGGCTGGCGATGATGAGGACCTTGTTCGGGTTCCGCGATAGTGCCGCGTCGAACTCCTCAGCGAATTGCGTAAGGTGCCGCCTGCCGTAGTGAACCTGTCCCGAGCACCAATGGGCGTCGGCACAATCCGAGTCCAACGCTACGGCCTCGGCGGCCAACTCTTCCGCGCGTTCAATGCCGTCCTCGAAGGTACCCACGGCCGAGAGCCAATCACTGAAGTAGATGTCGGAGAGCAGCGCCCTGCACAGCGCACACTCGGAGTCGACCTTCACCGCGTGCTGCAGCGCAATGAACGCATCCTCGAAGGCCTCCGCTGTCATCACCATTCCCCAGTGGTAGCCGCGCAAAACCGCCTCGTAGGAGGTCAGGCTTTCGGGCCGCTTATCCTGGGATCGCTCGGTCAGCTTGCGGACAATCACCCCCGCCGCATCGCCAATCGTCGCGGCGACACTCTGCGATATCTCGCCCTCGACCTCGAAGAGACCAGCGGCCGTAAGGCTACGCTCATAACGCTCTGCCCATACGGTCGTCCCGGAGGCGACCTCGCAGAGATTGGCCAATACCCTGATCCCATCTCCCGAGCGGCGCAAGGAGCCCCAGAGTACGAAGTCAGTGTCGTTCGCCCGCCCCAACTCGGCGGGGCTCATCTGAGCAGCCTCGGCTCCATACCAGTGGAGGGGGCCGATTACCTGGAGCTGCTCGAAGTTCGTGAGATCAACGATGAGCTCCTCGGTGAGGCCGCTGGCGAGATAAGCCTGGTCCTCGGGAGTTCCTTGGGTCTCGAATCGCACCACGGCAAGTGCCGTGCAGGACGCGCTGCGCCCGGATGCGGGCTTTCGGTTAGTCTCGGCCGCATAGTCTGCGAGCTGCCCCTCGGCGCGCGCGCGCGTCCCGCCTACCGATTCACCCGAGACAGTTGAGCCTGGCTCGTTCTCAACGAACTCGGGAACGTAGCCTCCCTTTGGCAGGATGATGCGCAGCGGGTCCTGGGCGCCCTCGGCTGCATAGTAGTGATTGAGAGCGCGGCGCAATCGGCGCGCCAGGATGCGCACGTACGGATCGGTCTGCGGGTCGAAATCCGGCTCCCGGCCAAAGCAGTCGATGGCGATGGTGTAGGCCTTGATCGAATCGCCCTCGCCCTTGAGCGTTTCCTCAACCACAAAGCGCAAGAACTCTCGTGACCGGGCCGAAGAGCGCAGGCTCTCCCCGGCGAGGACGCGCTCCAACTCAGCGCGCGCGGCCTCTGTGTCGAAGGCG
>CALAKE010000268.1 GCA_937922775.1 uncultured bacterium
TCAAATGGGGCAGATCCAGATCCGCGAACCGGAACAATCGTTGGGACCGCAGGATGCCCCGGCTGGCTTGATGGCTCAGCCCACGGACGACCCTTGGAATTTCTGGGTCTTTCGGCTGGGCGCATCTTTCCGTGGCAGTGGAGAGGAGCGGCGCAACGACAAGACCTTTAGCGGCAACTTCTCCGCCGATCGAACAACAGAGCAATGGAAGATACGTACGGGCATGAACCTTCGTTACAGTGAGCGGTTCTTCGAGTACAGCGATGGCTCCACGACCACTGACATCAGCGAGGACTACGGTCTGACTGGGCAGGTGGTCAAGACTCTCGGCCCGCACTGGGGCGCTTCGATCAAGGGGGAAGGGGTCCACTCGACCTACCTGAACCAGGACCTGCGCATCTCGGCTGCGCCCGGGGTCGAATTCAACATCTACCCCTACGAGGAATCTTCGAGGCGGATGTGGATCGTGCGCTATGAGATCGGCTTCAGCCAGGTCAAATACGAGGAAATTACGCTCTACGACAAGCTCGAGGAGTTCCTAATCGACCAGACATTGATCACCAACTGGACGATGGAGCAGCCCTGGGGTGAAAGTGAGGTCGCTGTCGAGTACGCAAACTACTTGCACGATTTCAGCAAGTACCACGTCATCGTTTCCGGCGACCTGGAGTTTCGCATCACCCGCGGCCTGTCAATCGACACCAACGCCAGCATCTCAACGGTGCGCGATCAGCTCTACATCCCCGCACGCGACCTCACAGACGAGGAGGTCCTGCTGCGGCGCCGCGCCCTCGAAACTGACTACCGGTGGAGCTTCTCGTTCGGCATCACCTACCAGTTCGGCTCGATTTACAACAACGTCGTGAACCCGCGCTTTGGAGGTGGGCGCGGCGGCTACCGTGGCCGCCACTGAGTGTTGTGCGAGAATCAGGAGAAGAGAGTGGCTCCCGGTTCGGAACGGATGACCGCGCCGGGCCTCGACAGGGAAAAGGCGGCACGATGCGTGGCGACCAACCCGACCCACTGACCAGGAAGCTAGGGCCCTTCGCTGCCACGAACATCGTGGTCGCCAATATGATCGGCGCCGGGATCTTCACCACGTCGGGTCTCTTGATGGCCGACGTGCGCAGCCCTCTCCTGCTGCTGTTTCTCTGGGCGTTCGCGGCTATCTTGGCCCTCTGTGGCGCCATTTGCTATGCGGAGCTCGGGGCGACCATGCCGAAAGCCGGCGGGGAGTACGCGTTCCTTTCCGAGCTCTTCCATCCTGTGGCTGGATTCCTGACCGGCTGGGTTTCCTTCTTCGTCGGGTTCTCGGCGGCGATCGCTGCATCATCCCTGGGATGCGGCGAGTACCTTGCCGCTGCCTTCCCTGCCCTGTTCGCCTGGGGCGATCCTCAGCTCCTGAAGCGACTGCTGGCGATTCTCATCATCGCGGTATTCACCCTCATCCACCTACGAGGAGTCGAATCCGGCACCAAGGTCCAGAACGTCTTGACGGCGCTGAAGGTCTTACTGATCGTCGTGTTCGTTGGAGTGGGATCTCTGCTCGGGAGCGGCGACGTGAGTCATTTCGTGGAAGGCGAAGCCTTCACGTTTGACTTCGCGGGCCTCAAGGTAGTGGGCCTCTCTCTCATGTGGATCATGTTCGCCTACAGTGGATGGAACGCAGCCGCCTACTTGGGCTCGGAGATCCGTGATCCAGAGCGCAACCTGCCTCTTTCGTTGCTGGCCGGCACGGGTGTTGTGGCCGTTCTCTATGTAGCGCTGAATCTGCTTTTTGTGTACGCGTCGTCGCCTGCAGAGATGAGCGGCGTGATCTCGATTCACGGGCTGACGGCCGGCAACTTATTTGGCCCCTCGATGGAGACCGTCATGTCCCTGCTGGTCGCGTTTGCTCTCCTGTCGAGTCTCAGCGCCTACATTATTCTCGGGCCGCGTGTCTACTATGCGATGGCTCGCGACGGACAGTTCTTCAGGATTGCCGCCCAGATCCATCCGGTCTTCCAGACACCTTGGAAGTCGATCATCATCCAAGGTCTGATCGCTAGCGTCATGGTGATGACGGGGACATTCGACCAACTTCTCACCTACCTGGGCTTCTCGCTCGGAATCTTTCCTCTTCTCGCAGTATTCGGGGTCTTCAAGCTCAGGCGTCAGGGCCTCAGTCGCGTGCGTATGCCCTTCTACCCCGCAGCGCCCGTGTTCTTCCTCGTCATCAGCACCGCCATCCTCGTGCTGGCATACCTCGAGCGGCCGGTGGAGTCGACGATTGCCGTTCTGACCGTTGTGGCGGGCATCCCTGCCTACTTCATATTCACGAGGAGGCCGGAAGCCGAAGGAGATTCGACATGAGGTCACCCATTCGAAGAGTACCTGTGGAGATCCTCCTGACGATCGCAACATTCATTGTCCTGCCAGCCACTGGGTCTCCGCCCTCACAGGAGGATCTGGACCAGCGAGTGCAAGCCTTCTTGGATCAGAATCGCAGAGCCTGGCGCAACATGAACGTCCCGACCGTCGATGGCCAAAAGCTCTACGACGTGATCGTGGAGAATGGCTACACGCGGGCCCTCGAGATCGGCACGTCGACCGGGCATTCGAGCATCTGGATCGCTTGGGCGTTGAGCAAGACGGGCGGCA
>CALAKE010000269.1 GCA_937922775.1 uncultured bacterium
CGGTACAGGGCGAGCACCTCATCTTGTATACGTGCGAGCACTTGATCCCGCGCATGGAGCGTGCTCTCGCGGAGATCCACACCGGTATCGAGCCCGATCTTCGCCCGCTCCCATCTGAGGGCAACGGGCTTCCTGTGTTAAAAAAGTTTGGGAGCCCTCGGACCGCTGGCAACGTGCACGTTCCCGAAGTTCGGCAGGCGAAAGTCCACCCGCTACCCACTCATTCAAGCGAGGTGAACTGATGATCACGCTATGCAGGGCCACTGAGCGCCGCCACGTCCAACGTGGCAATCAGGATACCTGGCTCACGTTCTTCCCCCAGGACGGTCCAGGCCCGCTCGCCGTTGACTTTGGTTTCATGACCATTTTCAACGAAATGCGGTTTCCACCAAACGGAGGTACTGCGCCTTACTCACATGATGAAGTAGAAATCATCACTTACGTGCACAAGGGTGCGCTTGCGCAGGAGGATTCGTCTGGGAGTTCGGGCGTAATTCATGCAGGCGAGTTCCAGTACATGACCACCGGCCGCGGTGTCCGCCACAAGGAAAGGAACGCGTCCCGGAACGATTGGGTGCACATTTTCCGGATCGCTCTGCACCCCTCGGAGGTCGGGCTCGATTGTGCTCACGAGCAGAAGCGCTTCACAACAGCGCAACGCCGCAACGTGCTCTGCGCAGTCGCGTCCCGGGACGGGCGGAAGGAATCGCTGCGCATCCACCAGAACGTTCTCATCTACTCAAGCATTCTCGACCCCGGGCATCATCTTTTCCACGAGCTGCTGCTTGGGCGTAGTGCTTGGCTCCATGTCGTGTACGGGGAGGCAACGCTGAATGAAATCGTCCTGACCCAAGGTGACGGCGTAGGCGTCACTATCGAACCTTCCGTTTCGCTCACGGTTCAGGAAAAAACCGAGATACTGCTGGTCGATTTTGGCCCGGCAGCGAACTAGCACGGAAGCGGTGTAGTCCCATGAGCGGTAAACAGGAGAGAAACACGAACACTTACAAACAGCCAATGACTGTCCACGCGGGCGGAAAAGGCCACAATCAACCGGCCCTGACCTCGTCAGGTTGGGGAGGATTACCATGCAAATTCAAAGCACACAAAAGAAAGCCGGCAGAGCAAATATGAACCGTTTGTTCTGCCGGGAGTATTGACCGGCATCAATGATGAATATCACGGCACTCCCCCAGTTCACGCGAAACGCAAACAGGTTCAAGCAAATCGTTTGGATCCTGGGCAAGTACGGCCTTGCCTACTGGATCAAGGACATCTTTCCCGGGTTCATCAAGGGGCTCTTCAAGAGCTCCGAAGGCGAGAGAATTTCTGACATGACTTTCGAAGCCCGGGTGCGCATGGCTCTGACCGAGCTGGGCCCGACCTTTATCAAGCTGGGCCAGATCCTGAGTACGCGGGCCGACCTGGTGGGGCCCGTGCTCGCACAGGAGCTGACCGAGCTCCAGTCGGACACGCCGGCGGACCCACCCGACGCAGTACGGGCCGTCATCGAGTCGGAGCTGGGGAAAAAGATCGAAGAGCTCTTCACCGAGTTCGACGAACAGGCCATAGCCTCGGCGTCGATCGGACAGGCCCACATCGCCCGGCTCCGCACCGGGCAGGCCGTGGTGGTCAAGGTGCAACACCGCGGCATCGAGAAGAAGATCGCCACCGACCTCGACATCCTCGCCGCCTTGGCCGATCTCGGAGAGAAGTACGACGATCAGCTTCGTCTCTACCAGCCCAAGGCGATCGTGGCCGAGTTCTCCCGAATCCTTCTGCGCGAACTCGACTTCCGGCGGGAGGAACGGAACCTTCAGCGCTTCTCGCAAAACTTCGCGCAAGACGCCTCCATCCACATCCCCATCCCCTTCCCAGAGCTGTCCTCCCGACGCGTCCTGACCATGGAGAAACTCCAGGGATTCAGCATCGGGGATAGGGAGAAGCTGAAGCAGGAAGGCCTCGACACGCAGGAGATCGCCCAGCGCGGGGCGAATCTATTCCTCGATATGATTTTTCGCGACCGGTTCTACCACGCAGACCCACACCCGGGAAACATCTGGATCCTGCCTGACAGACGCTTCGGCCTACTCGACTGCGGTATGGTGGGCCACGTGGACGACCTGACCGTGGAGATCCTAGAGGAGATCCTCCTGGCCGCAGTGGAAACGGACGCACAGCGAATCACGGACCTCGTCGTCCGCATGGGGACCATCCCGCGCGGTTTCGACCGGAGCGCGCTCCAGAACGAGATCAGCGAGTTCGTGGCTGACTTCGCGGGACAGTCCCTCGGTGAATTCGACCTGACCGGCGCGCTGAACGGCGTGACCGACATCATCCGGCGGTACCGCATCTTGCTGCCCAAGGGCATCGCACTCCTGATCAAGGTGCTGGTCATGCTGGAAGGAACATCGCGGCTCCTCAACCGCGACTTCAACCTGGCCGAGCTGCTGGAGCCGTACTACAAAAAGGCTGCGCAGAGGCGCTTCACGCCGGAAAAGATCCTCTCGAAGCTGAAGCGTTCCTACAGGGACTGGGACCGGCTCATTGATCTCTTCCCCCGCGAGGCGGCTGACATCCTTCAGCGCATGCGCGACGGCCGGTTCGACGTCCAGCTCGAGCATCACCGGCTGGATTCCACGGTGAACCGGCTCGTCCTCGGAATCCTCGTGGCGGCCCTCCTCCTCAGCTCGTGCATGCTAGTGAGCCGACAGATCCCCCCGACCCTCCTGGGTATCTCGATCCCCGGCGCCGCCGGTGTGTTTTTGTCGATATATCTCGGTTACCGTCTCTACAGGGCGATCAAGCGGTCGGGTGACCTTGGAGACCATTGACCATGACCCCGAGCCAAGATTGCGATCGAGGTCTGCGGCGACGGCGTCGGCATGGCGGATCTCTACATTGGGAAGGTCCCCGACCGTGTGGTTGAGCACGCGAACGAGCCCGGCGTCGATCTCGTAGACGACGACGCGTGCACCGGTTGCGGCGAGGGCTGCCGTGAGCGTCCCCGTGCCTCCGCCGATCTCGACGACGTTTGAGTCCGGCCCGACGCCGGCGAGTCGCACAATGCGCTGGATCACGTTCGGATCGACGAGGAAGTTCTGTCCGTAGGCCTGGTTCGGACGGAGACCGAACTCTTCGAGCAGGCCGCGAACCACTCTCATGCCCTGCCGTGCCGGATCAGGCACGTGGCGAACCGAAGACGCGGGAGGCATTCTCAGCGG
>CALAKE010000270.1 GCA_937922775.1 uncultured bacterium
CCTTTGCAAATCAAACTCCTGCGCGATCATCGGGGCCGTTTATGAACAAGCCGGGCAAAGGATCTCTGAATCTCGGCGTCCGACCCCAGGGGCCAAACCCCGGGGTCAACCTTGACAGGCCGCGGCCTTGTGACAGTCTGACTTGGGAACCGACGAGCGACGTGCAGCAGACGACACAGTCGTGATCTTTCCACCCCCGGAAGAGGAGGATTTCCCGGACCACATTCTCAGACTCGACGTGACCGGGCGGGAGGCGAAAACGGAAAACATTGCGGAGGAACACCGGTTGATGGGCGGTCGGGGGCTGAGTGCGCTGCTCTTGAATCGCGAGATCGGATTGGGATGCGGACCATTCAGGAAGAGCTTTCGTTCAACCGAAAAGCCGGTCTCGACATCAAGCCGGACCGCCTCCCCGAGTTTCTGAAAACAGAGCCACTTCCTCCACAAGAAGCGGTCTTCGACATCCCTCGAGACGAGATCGAATCCATCTGAAAGGACATCCAGTATTGACTTCCGGCGCGTCGGTGCATTAACTCCGTTCTGAACCTATGGCGTTCACCTTCCAGGAGAGTGACAAATGACTGACGACCTAAATAGAGCCATCAACGAAGCGGTTCAGGCGGGCGACCAAGAGAAGGTAGCCCTTTCCGTCCAGGAGGCGCTCGACCGAGGTGTCCCAGCCATCGAGGTCCTCGATCAGGCGCTGGTGCCCGGTATGCAGGCACTCGGAGAGCGTTTCACACAGGGCGAGGTCTACCTTCCCGAGATTCTGATATCCATCCGGGCGATGAATCGAGGAGTGGATCTCTTGCGGCCGAATTTCACCGGAGAAGAGATAGCGAGAGAGGGCACGGTGGTGCTCGGCACCGTGGAGGGCGACCTCCACGATATTGGGAAGAATCTGGTGAAGATGATGCTCGAAGGAAACGGCTTTCGTGTGGTCGATTTGGGTGTAGATGTGCCACCCGCCTCTTTTGCGGCGGCCGCCCAGGAGCACGACCCAGATATCGTCGCCGTCTCCTCTTTGCTGACGACCACCATGACGACACTAGCAGAAGTAATGGATGTCTTGAAGACGTCGGGGGTCCGGGACAAGGTTGGCGTTATCGTCGGCGGAGCACCGCTGACCCAGGAATTCGCTGACAGCATTGGAGCGGACGGTTTTGCTGACGACTGCGTGTCCGCGGTCGCAGAAGTCAAACGCCTGATGGCGACACGATAGGGAGGCTCGCGATGATGTCGAACCGGGAACGATTCAAAGCGATTGCCCGCGGCCAGAAAACCGGCGATCTATCCATACCGACGTTTTTCAATGATTTCTGGCCCGAGGCCGTCGAGGAGTGGGTGGGACAGGGCGGTCCGGAGCGCCTCCGGAACAGCAACTATCGAGGGAGCTACTTCGGTTTCGATCACCTGCGCATGCTGCGCGAGATCGTCTCGGGGCTCATGCAGACGCCCTACAACGTTTACGGAGCCGAGGCCTATGTGGCGCTACCTCCGATCTGGCCTCAGTTCGAGATGAAGACCCTGGAAGAGGATGAGCACACCGTGACCCTGCTCAACCGGGGAGGCCAAACGGTGAAGGTCTTGAAGGATCATCCCCAGAAGATGCCCATGTACCTGGGGCACCCGGTGCAAGACCGAGAAACCTGGAGTGAATACAAGAAGAGGCTCGATCCCGGCACCCCGGGGCGCTGGCCGGCCGATTGGGATGGTTATGTCGAGAAAATGAACAGCAGGGATGCCCCGACCTGCCTGCAGGTGGGAAGCTTCTTCGGGTTCTTGCGCGAGTGGATGGGGTTGGAACCGCTGCTCTACGCCTTCTACGACGATCCGAGTCTCATCGAAGACATGATGGACACGATGGTCCATCTGGAGATCGAGATTATCCAGCGAGCGCTCAAAGATCTGCAGGTGGACTTCGCTTTCTTCTGGGAGGACATGGCCTACAAGACGGGACCGCTGATTTCTCCTGCTATGTTCCGCAAATTCATGATGCCCCGTTATCGGCAAATCACCGAATTGCTTCACCAGAAGGACATAGACATCATTTTTGTGGATAGCGACGGAGATTGCAACGAGCTCATCCCCCTCTGGCTCGAATGCGGTGTAAACGGGTTTTGGCCGTTGGAGGTGGCGGCCGGCAATGACGCGGTAGCCCTGAGAAAGGAGTATGGCAACGAAGCCATATTGGCCGGAAACATGGACAAGCGAGCGCTCGTCAAAGGCAAGGAGGCCATAAGAGAAGAGGTCACGTCGAAATTGCCGTTCCTGCTCGAGTCGGGAGGCTTTTTCCCATCCATCGACCATCTCGTGCCCCCCGATATCACCCTGGAGAGCTACCAGTATTTCATCAACACGATGCGAGAAGTAGCTGGGCTGGAAAAACTGTCCTTCGAGTAATAAGGCGCGTGGGCGCAATAAAGCTGAGGTCCCGTGGATCCGGGCTGCGGCCTTGATCCACCCTACGAACTACAGCGACACTTTCCGGCGGATTCTCGCGACGAGATCCGCAAGGCCTTGTCATGTCCAGTCGGAGTTGTTGGGTTTCGTTCCTCAACCCAACATGTGGGCCGTTTCAGGCATAGAATCTCGCCGTTGCATGAGGGACCAACTCTCACATTCTCGCGTCCCAACCTCGGGCCGTGAGGGAGATGAGACATGACCTCCTTGGGGACCGACGATCGCACCGAGCGCAGAATCCGGCAGCTCGAGGAGGAGCTCGCGGCGGCCCGATCCGAGCTGGATAGCCTGCGACTCGCCGAAACCCGCTGGCGGAATCTCATGGATCACTCCCCGTTCGGGGTCGTGATCTACCGTCCCGACGGAAGCGTACGAGCCGCGAACGGGACCATGAAGCGGCTCTTGGCACTCACCGACGCCGAGCACGACGCCGTGCTCTCAGAGTACAACGTCCTCGCGGACCCGCAGCTGACCGCCAAGGGCATGGCGGAAGCCGTGCAGGCGGCATTCGCCGGAAAACCGAGCATCTTTCCGCGCGTCGTCTACGAGATGGAGACCCCCATCGAGGGAAACCCGGTTCGCAGATGGCTAGAGGGGATCATCTACCCGATTCGCGATCGCGACGGAACACTCCGGGAGGTGGTCTCGATCCAAACCGACGTCTCCGCGCTCATGGAGGCGCAGGAACGCCTGACGGAAGAGCGGGACAGAGCCCAGAGCTACCTCGACATTGCCGGGGTGATCCTGGTGACCATCGACGCCGACCAGAGGGTGACCCTGATCAACAAACGAGGCTGTGAGCTCCTGGGGTACTCGAGTGAAGAGGTCCTGGGAGAGAACTGGTTCGACCGCTTCCTCCCCGACAGCGACCGGGAGAGAACCAGAGAGGCGTACCAACAACTGATGAGGGGCGAGCTCGATCCCGTCGAGTACTTCGAGAACCCGATCCTCACGCGGGACGGCGAGTCGAGAACCATTGCCTGGCACAACGCCGTCCTGCATGGCGAGGCCGGCCGACTCGTAGGCACCCTGAGCTCCGGCGAGGACGTCACCGAGCGCCAGCGGGCCGAGGCTGCGCTGCGGGAAAGCGAAGAGCGATTTCGCAGGACGTTCGAAAACTCTGCGATCGGGATGGCGTTGGGGGGGCCGGATGGGCGCCTGTTCCGGGTCAACCGCGCCTTCTGCGACATGCTGGGTCTGTCCGAGAAGGAGTTCTTGTCGCGATCTCCGGAGGAGCTCACCCACCCGGCAGACCGAGAGAGAACGCGCGAGGTGGTCCACCGGATCATCGAAGGAGAGATCGAAGGCGACACCCTGCGCATGGAGAAGCGCTACGTGCACAAGGAAGGACACGACGTCTGGGCCGCGGTGAGGGTCACCACGGTTCGGGACGCGCGTGGCGAACCGCTTCACTCGATGGTTCAGGCGGTGGACATCACCCAGCGCAGGCGCGCGGAACAGGCGCTGCGGGAAAGCGAGGAACGCTTCCGGGAGATGGCCGAGAACATCCAGGAGGTGTTCTGGCTCTTCGACCGGGTCGAGAAGCGCGTGATCTACGCCAGCCCGGCGTACGAGGTGATCTGGGGGCGCTCATTGCGAGAGCTGTACGCCGACTACGGCGAGTGGGGCGAGAGTGTACACCCCGAAGACCGGGCCTACGCTGCGGAAGCCTTCGCCAAGATCGTGGACAGCGACGGAGGGCCGCCCAGGGAGTATCGCATCGTCCGCCCGGACGGGGAGGTCCGCTGGATATCCCACCGGGCCTTCGCCATCCGCAATGAATCCGGCGAGGTCGTGCGCACCGCGGGGGTCGCCGCGGACATCACCGACCGCAAACGAGAAGAAGAGGAGCACCAGCGCCTCCAGGCCAAGATCCAGCAGGCGCAGAAACTCG
>CALAKE010000271.1 GCA_937922775.1 uncultured bacterium
TAGGTCTCCTGTCGAGAGGCAGCGGGGGCTGTCGCGCGTTGCTGCGGAACGGGTCGCGGATGTCGATATTCTAACTCTTTCCTGCCCGCCCGCCTGCCCGGGCCCGTGCGCGTGGGACGGGAAGTCCCAGGATCGAACAACCGTGCCCTCCTTTCTGGCCGGGCCGCGCCAAAAACGTCCACTCCCATGGGTCTTTCCGCTTCTCATGGACGCGGCACGGGATTTGCAAATTCTGTTGTCGGAATATTCGGTCGGAATATTCAAACTCCCCAGAGATCGGAGGAGGAAATGGAAGACGGCAAGGGCAACTCTGTAGATCGAAGGCAGCTCCTCATCCGGACGATGCCCGCGTGCGCGCTGGCGTGCCTCGGCTCGTCCGCGCTTCCGGGAGTAGCGGCACTCGCCCAGGAAGCATCGGAGCAGGAAGTCCATAGGTTCGACGTCAAGAGAGATGCGAAGCTGTCCCGAAAGCAGGTCGTCCAGATCGAGAACCGCAAACTCTTCAGGTTCATCGGGACGCTCCAGAATGAACTGGGGGAGCCGGAGCTTCTGCGACTCTTGAACGTGTATTCGGCCGACAATGGCAGGCGAACTGGAGAAAGGCAGCGCGGCAATTCACCCGACGGCGAGTTTCAAACCTTTGTGGCCACCTTCCGGCCACCGAGGTTCGAGAACACTCTGACCCACGAGATCGTGGAGGATTCGGAAAAGGTCTTCGAGCTGCACGTTTCCGAATGCGTATTGGCCGCCGCCTTCCGCGAGGCTGGAATGGACGGGGAAATCGGGCATGCCATCGTGTGCAACATGGACTACTACTGGCCCCCGGCCTTCAATCCCGACTTCATCATGGAGCGGGACAAGACGCTGATGCAGGGGCACGACTGCTGCAATCACCGCTACATAGACACCGCGTAGCTCTGACCGTCGGCTCGCTGAGCGGGTGTCCATCATGTGCGGCCACTCAGCCCGGGTCCCCGCCCGCTAGCGGGTACGCTCCCAGTCTCCGGTAGCGAAGAAGTCTTCCATCTCGCGCCACAGGGCCTCGAGATCGCAGCGCATGATGATCATGTCCTGCTTTTTGCCATGTCGATCGACGACATAGTCGGGCAAAACCATCTCCTGGCGAAATCCGAGTCGGTGGAAAATGCTCTGAGCCGCCTTCTGAGGCCGCATCATCCTGACCAGGATTTCCTCCATTTTGGCCTGGGCAGCGAGCAGGAACAGCTCCCGGGCCATCAGCCGGCCCAGCCCCTTGCGCTTGTAGGGCTGTGCGACGATCAGTCGCACCTCACCTACATGCTTCTTCCAATCCTCTGACGAGCGCTCGAGCGATCCGTCAGCAACGATCTGATCATCGTCCACCGCGACCAGCCGCATCACGTCGCGAGTACGAATCTCGCGAATGCGCCCCTCCACCGCTCCTCGCTGGGCCACATCCCGCCGCAGATAGGCTCTATCCTCATCGGGCAGCGATCGGAAGAAGGCCAGCGACAGGTCAAGATCCTCCGGCATCATGTCGCGAATCAAGATCTCTGTGCGATCCTTGAGCCTCACTTTCTTTTCCACAAGAACCCTCCTTGTGACGAGTCCCCAATTTGTAGGCGAGCTACTAGGTTAAAGCAGTTTGCGTTTGAGGTGTAGTGGAGCTAGTAACCCCTGGCATTAGATTCCGATGCGTCGGCCGCGTTTGACACTGCTGCCGGCCCGGTGGTACAAGCGGTGACAGATCTTTTACAAGAAGAACGGGAAGCGGGTGAGAATCCCGCGCTGCCCCGCAACTGTGAACGGGGACGAAAACCGCCCGAAATGACCGAACCGCAGCTCCGCCGAGGATGCGGTCGGCATCGGAACGTCACTGAGACGTAGGTCTTGGGAAGGCGGCGGCGAGTAGGTCGATCCGTAAGCCAGGAAACCGTACCAACCCAGATGGGTTGGCCCTCGCGGGAGGGAGGAACCCGAGAAGTGGGTACGCAGTTTCGGTCCCCCGGGCCTCTCTGAGAGGGCCGGGGTTTGTTTTTGCCGGCCGGAACTCCCTCTCGCGGGGCTTCTAGCCCGCATTTCTCGTCACGCTTCGTCGCGAGGATGCGCAGAGGAATGCGGGTTGAACGAGCATTCGAAGGAGGATGCCTTGAAGCCCCGCGTCTTGCTGTTTACATGCTGTCTCGCTGTCGCCGCACCGTCTCTGAGTGAGGCGGGCCCCCTCGCTACGCCCCCCGCACCCGCTACGCAGGCTCCCCCCGCCACGCCTGCCGCGCAGGCCGAGCTAGCACAGTCGCCCGAGCCTCAGAGCCCGCAGATTCCGACCGTTACGGAAACCGTAACTGTCACCGCCAACCGCGTTCAGGAGGGCGTTGACGATGTCGGAAGCTCGGTGACCGTGATTTCCGCAGATGAGATCGAGCGGAGCGGTTTTCGCTGGCTGAGCGAGGTTCTCGAATGGTCACCAGGAGTCAACGTCGCTCGCTCCGGCGGGCCGGGAAAGGTGGCCGGCGCCTTTCTGCGAGGAACCAACTCGAACCACACGCTGGTAATGATCAACGGCGTGAAGATCAACTCGCCAACGACGGGCGGGTTCAGCTTCAGCAATCTCGCGGCTTCGCAGATCGAGCGGGTGGAAATTGTCCGGGGTCCGCAAAGCTCCCTCTACGGCTCGGAAGCGATCGGCGGGGTCATCAACGTCATCACCAAGAAGGGTTCCGGCCCGGAATCGGCTGGGGTCGAGGTCGCGGGCGGTTCCTTCTCGACCGGCTTCGTCAATGGATGGGTCGGCGGACAGAGGGAAAAGCTCGACTATTCCGCTGGTGTCTTCTACTTCGACAGCGCCGGGTTCTCCGCGGCCTCTGAAGATAGAGGCAACGCCGAAAGGGATGGCAACAACAATCTCACCCTGGACAGCTCGGTTGGATACCAGGTCAACGAGGCTATCCGCGTCGATGGCTTCGTTCGATTCCTCGACGCTTTCTCGAAGATCGACGGGTTCACCTTCGGGGTCGGCCCATCCGACGACGAGAACTACGAGCAATGGAGCCGCGACCTGGTGATGGGCGCAACCCTGCAGCGGACAGGGGAGCAGTGGGAGTCGTCTCTGACCGTAGGTAGCTCTCAATTCGACCTCGAAAGCAACGACCCCGACGGCGCGTACTTCTTGGGTTCACTGCTCGATGCCCATATCCATGAGATCGATTGGGAGAATCGGGTGAGGTTGCCCGGGCGACAATTGTTGATCGGTGGCATCGAATATCGTCGCGAGGGCGCCAAGACGGAAAGTCGAACTATCGGTGGCACGTCGGGATTCGATGAACGCATCGACGTCTTCGGGCTCTATGTTCACGACCGGCTGGAGCTGGGAGATTCGGTGACGCTGACCGTCGGTGGCCGCTACGAAGACCACAGCAAGTTCGGCGGCCACCCGACATTCAGAGCCACCGCCGTCGGGAATCTCGGCTCGGGCTTGCGACTGCACGGGTCGATGGGGACTGGCTTCCGAGCGCCATCCCTCAACGATCTCTATTACCCTTTCTATGGAAATCCAGAGGTTCGCCCGGAGGAGAGTACCGGCTTCGACCTCGGACTCGCCGGGTTGTGGAGGAACCCGAGCGTACGGTTCGATGTCACCTATTTCGACAACCGCATTCGGGATTTGATTGTCTTTTCGCCGGTTACCTACGTGGCGGAGAACATTGGTGAGGCAACGGCGAAGGGCGTCGAGGTGACCGGCACGTGGGTCCCGCACGAACGGGTGGACCTCGCCGGGTCCTACACGTTCACCAACACGAGGGACGAGACCCTCGATCTACCCCTGTTGAGGCGGCCACGACACCTGGGCTCGTTGCGAGTCGGCTTCCGACCTCACGAGCTTCTCAAGCTATCCACGG
>CALAKE010000272.1 GCA_937922775.1 uncultured bacterium
AACTCGAACTTCCCAGCAGACACACGCGGGGAGCTAGACTTTGATGAAGACTCCGCGACGGTGGAGCAATGCCGCCACGGCCAGCCAGAGAGCCACATTCGCCAGCGCAAAGGCAAGCGAGCCGTTCAGCTCACCGGCCCATGGATAGAAGAACGTTCGATAGATCCAGGTGTAGAGAGAGACGGTCTCGCCCGCACCCACCGGCACGCGAGCTCGTGCGAGGATCTTCACCAGAAGTGCCGACAGGGCAAAGATAGCCAGCGGGTTCATTCCCATCATGACCGAGGGCATGGCCCACCTCTGCCAACCTTTCACATCAATGAGCCAGTAGCAGACAGCCAAGCAACTCAGCGCGGCCCCAGCACTGAACAGCACGTATGAGCTTGTCCACAGGTTCTTGTTGATCGGGAAAACAGGGTTCCAGATCCAGCCCGCGAGGATACCCGCCCAGCCCCAGACGAACATCCAGGCGGTGATCTCGGCTTGGCTCCTGCCCGAGCGTAATAGGCCGCCAGCAAGGGCGCCGAGCAGCGCGGTCGCAATCGCGGGGATCGTGCTCAAGAGACCTTCCGGATCCCAGGTCTCCTCCCACATGTGGCCGGACAGAAAGATCCTATCGAAATGTGCGGCGAGGTTTCCCTCGACGGAGAGATCGCCGGGGCCGTGGCCAGGTACCGGCACGAGTGCCATCAACGCCCAGTAGCCGAGCAGAAGAGCACTCGCGATGATCGCCTGCCCCTTGGCTTCGAAGGTTACAGCCGCGAACGAGGCAAAAAAGTAGACGAGGGCGATTCGCTGCAAAACGCCCAGGAATCTGATCGCGCCGAGGTCGAAGCCAGGGAAGCCATTGAGGAAGAGTCCGATGGCGAAGATGAGGAGGCTGCGGATGATGATCTTGCGGTAGAGACGGGCGCGAGCGTCGCCGCGTTCGACTCGGTTCCCGAGCGAGAAGCTGAGGGCTACGCCGACAATGAACAGGAAGAAGGGGAAGACGAGGTCAGTAGGAGTCCAGCCGTGCCAGTCGGCGTGACGTAGGGGCGCATAGGCATGGCTCCAGCTCCCCGGGTTATTGACCAGAATCATGGCCGCGATCGTCAAGCCGCGGAATGCATCCAGTGAGATCAGGCGGTTGCCTATGCGGTCGTCACCATGCATTCTCGCCCCCACACTGGCAGGATCGGATCCCGAGTACACCTGCGCCTTGCCCGGGCCTGTGGTGATAGGTCCAGCCTCGATGCCGGGACTCGAGTCGCCGCAAATCGTTGAGGAAACCTGTCTAGTAGCCGATGACCATCCCGTCCTTACGGGGATCCGTCCCGCCATGCAACATTCCTGTCAGAGGGTGGATGAGGATCGCCTGGTAGCCGCCCATGACTCCGCCATCAGCCCGGCGGACCTGGTGGCCCATGGCGCGCAGCGCAGCCGCAACTTCCTCCGGAATACCGCTCTCCATCAGGATCGTACCGCCATTCGTCCTGGCAACCGCCCCAGGGGTGTCGGGCTGATGCCGGATGCGCGCGGCGTCGCCGGCCTCTTGCAGGTTCATGCCGAAGTCGATGATGTTCAGTAGCACCTGGGTGTGCCCCTGCGGCTGCATATTGCCGCCCATGACACCGTAGACCAGGAGTGGCCTGCCATCCTTCGTGACCATGCCCGGCATGTTGGTGTGCAAAGAGCGCTTGTGAGGTCCGACCGCGTTGTAGTGATCGGAGTCCATAGAGAAGCCGCTCGCACGGTTCTGCATGGCAAATCCCACGTCACCCGGCACGACATGTGAGCCGAACGAGTAGTAGATGCTCTCAATGAGTGAAACGGCGTTGCGGTCCTTGTCGACGACGGTCATATAGACGGTGTCACCGTGCTCGAGAGGGTCGCCCGCGATGAAGTCGTCCGAGGCCTGCTGCAGATCGATCAACTGCCGGCGCGCGGCCGCGTACTCTTTCGATACCAGCTCCGCAATCGGCAACTCGCCAGCTTCGGGATCGGCCACATACTTGGCGCGATCGGCAAAAGCGAGCTTCTTGGCTTCCGCGATCAAATGGAGGCTTTCGGCGCTGTTGTGCCCGAGGGCGGCGATATCGTAGCCCTCCAGGATGTTGAGCATCATCAGTGCCGTGATGCCATGGCTGTTCGGCGGCAACTGCCAAACCTCGTAGCCGCGATAGTTGCTTCCCACAGGCTCGACCCACGTCGATGTGTGCTCGGCGAAATCGCGCATCGACAAAACCGCACCGTTAGCCTCGCCAAAAGCGACGATCTGCTCGGCGATGGGCCCTCTGTAGAATCCATCCCTGCCCTGCTCTGCGATGATCTCGTAGCTTCTAGCCAATCCCGGATTCTGGAATACCTGGCCGGGACGGGGCGCGCCACCATTCGGCAGATAGGTCGCCGCGCTGTCGGGCCACTCACGCAAGGCCTCCTCAGCGGCCTGCCAGTTTCCCGAGATGATCTCGGTGACCGGAAAACCGTCGCGGGCGTACCCGATCGCCGGAGCAAGCACTTCGGCGAAGCTCATGGTGCCGAACCGCTCGAGGAGCTCGTTCCAGCCGTCGACGGCCCCGGGCACCATCCAGGAGAGCGGTCCGAAGGTGGGGACTTCTCGCAGGTCCCGGGACTCCAGAAACTCGCGCGTAAAGGCGTGCCCCGAGCGCCCGGTGGCGTTGAGCGCGTACATCTTCTGGCTCTCGGCATCCCAGACGATGGCGAACATGTCACCGCCGATGCCATTCATGTGGGGCTCGACCAAGCCCAGCATGGCGTTCACCGCCACAGCCGCATCTATGGCGTTGCCGCCGGCCTTGAGAATCTCGATGCCCACCTGAGCGGCCAGAGGCTGGCTTGCGGCCACCATGCCATGGGGCGCGATCACCTCGGACCGACTGCTGTGGGGACTGCGAGCTGGACGATCGTATCCACCCCCACGCGCCTGTGGAGTCTCTGACTGTTGTCCCGCCTCACCGCCCGGCACGATGGCACCTAGCAGGGTGATCGCTGAGAGAAGCAAGATCGCAAGCGGCTGGGACCATCTCATCGCTGAGCTCCTTGTAGAAAATGGGCATCGATATCACACTTTCGGCCGATGGCGCCAAATGTTTGCAGGGGCCACTCGTGTGTGGAGTATGAGTTGCGGCCAAGGCGACCGCAAGCGGGCGCAGGCGAGTCAGACAGGACAAAAAGGGCGGCAAGGCCCGATGCCTCGCCGCCCTTTCGTGCAACTGCAAACTGCTTACGTCTGCTTGCTAGATTCTCAGCTATCCTCTGGTGCTGACGCTCACACTCCCTGAGCCTGTGGATATCGTTACATCAGCCTGCCCGTCTCCCGATTCCCCGCGAAAGTAGTTCTTGCTACTGCGGGTAATCCGAAGGTTCGGCAGGTCCACATCGATGCCGCCATTGCCAGTCTCGATGAGCAGGCGCATTCCGGGAGCTGCGCTCATGTCGATCTCCACGCTGCCGCTGCCCGTATCAATCTCGATCTCCTCGACCAGCGATAGGTCGCCCGACATGGTTACGTCGCCGCTGCCCGTGTCCGCCATGAGTCGCGCGCCGGCCTTCAGGTCACGGATTTCGACGTCGCCCGAGCCCGTGTCGGCCTCGATGGAGCCAGTAACACCAGCCATGGTGACATCCCCAGAACCCGTGTCGGCAACGATGAAGCGGCCCTCGACGTCCGTCACATCCACGTCGCCCGAGCCCGTGTCGGCATTGAGATCGCCCCGTACGCCCGCGACATCCACGTCGCCCGAGCCGGTATCGGCGTTCACGTCGCCCTGGTAGCTCTGGATCCTGACATCGCCACTGCCCGTATCGGCATTCAGCGAACCGACACCGTCACTGGCGGTGACGTCGCCCGAGCCCGTGTCCGCAGAAAGGGTGCCATGGACACCTGTCGCGTTGATATTGCCTACGTAGTTCTTGATATCGGCGCCTACGCCATATGGCAGGCGCAGATGAAAATCGGCATACAGGGTGACGGGATCGTCTTCATCCTGAGAAACGACCTTGACCTTGACGTCCTGATATTTGGTCTGCGTGCGGGAACGGCCCTCCTGCGGGTAGCGGTATACCTGATAACGATCCACCGGGTACTTCGCTTTTACCTCGATCCGATTGCCGCTGGTCTCGAAGGTGATCTCGAGGGCGGCGAGTAGCGACTCCGCCTCACTGCCGTCGGCGTGGATCGTGCCGACGATTTCAATCTGCCCGCTCGGCGATCCTTCAACGGTTACTGCGCCGGCCAAGTTCTCGAGCTCGACGATCATGCCATCGCGAGCATCGAACGACCTGTTGACCTCGCGCTCCTGCCCCTGTGCCGCCAGCACCGGAGTCTGCAGCAGGAGCGACGCTGCGACAAGTACCACCAGGGACGCCAGCAGGGACGTTGTGCGGCGCCTCCCAGGACGCCACTCTGTGGGGGATCGAAGAGATTTGGCAAGCATGTGACCTTCCTCCGTGAATCTGTGCCCGCAGCGCCCGCTGTGGGCAGTAGTGCTCGACAGCCAGGTACAGTCGGATTCTGCTCTCTACAGCTTTGATGCAGGTAGTTCAGGTTTGGTTGGGATGATTCGCGCTCAAAAAAAGGGTCGCCCCTGCGACGGGGATGGAGCCCCCTTCCGCTCAGTTGACCTCAGGGGCAGGCGCAGCGAGAATTGCGGCGCCCGTCGACACTGGACACTCACTCCACGCCATCCAGC
>CALAKE010000273.1 GCA_937922775.1 uncultured bacterium
TGGGCTGGCGGGCTTCGCGAACGATCTCGACGGCAAAGGTCTCGGCGTCGTCTTCGGTGACTACGATAACGACCACGATCTCGACGCGTACGTGGCGAACGACTCTACGCGCAATTTCCTCTATACGAACGATGGCACGGGGACCTTCTCCGATGACGGCTTTCTGGCCGGGGTGAGCTACAACGAGGACGGACGTACCGAAGCGGGCATGGGCACCGACTGGGGAGATTTCGATGGCGACGGCCTGCTCGACATCATCGTCACGAACTTGACTCTGGAGACCAACACCCTGTACCGAAACCTCGGTGACGGATTGTTCGCTGACGAGAGTTTCATGGCCGGCGTCGGCGTGGACAGTTTGATGATGGTGGGCTTCGGCATCAACTGGATGGACTACGACAACGATGGCGACTTGGATTTGTTCGTCGCCAACGGTCACGTTGTGGACAACATCGAGGAGTTCGCCGGCAATGTGGAGGGCTCCCCTCTCTCTGGTCGGACCTATCCACAACAGAACCACATCTTCCGCAACGATGGCGGCGGTGCCTTCACGCCTGTCCACGATGAGTTGGGGGAAGGGCTGTTGCTGATGAAAGTCGGGCGCGGGTCGACGATCGGTGACATCGACAACGATGGTGATCTCGACATTGTTGTATCCAACAGCAACCAGAGTGCCGACTATCTTCGCAATGAGGGGGCCAACCGTGCCGGCAATTGGCTGCAGATCATGCTGGAAGGTCGAGAGAGCGATCGCTTCGCCGTCGGAGCACGCGTCATCGTCGAGCGAGAGGGTGAGCCGAGGATTGTGCTGGAAAGCAAGGCAGGCTCATCGTACAGCTCCTCCAGTGACATCCGGATCCATGTCGGATTGGGTTCTTCGCAGAATGCCCGCGTCAGTGTTCGGTGGCCTCGAGGCGAGACCGAGGATCTCGGAGAGCTCCAAGCAGGCCGCCTCTATCTCGTTCGCCAGGACCGTGGCGTCATCGCCTCCCGGAGCGCGTTCTAGGCCTCCCGCACCGCGTTCTAGCCCGCACCTCGAAATTCAGCGGAGGGCTTCCGCCCTGAGGCGGAACGGATTCTCAGCGTCGAGTCCCCTCAGACGCCTGCTGAGGCTACGGAAGACTTCCTTCATCTTTCTGTAGACGGCGACGTTTTCCGGCAGCGGCGTCTTTCGTTGGCCCTGCTCGAGCACCACGAAGGGGTTGACGAGCTCCTCCAGGGATGGTGACTCACCCTCTTCCTTCAGCCACACCCAGGCACCGTGCAACGCCGCTCCGAGGGCTGCTCCCTCTCCCTTCACCGGCACCGCATCGGCCTCGAAGATGTCAGCGATGGCCTGGCACCATGCTGCAGAGCGGCTCAAACCGCCTGTCAGCCGCAACTCTTCGACCTGCACCGGCATGCGCGTGAATCCGGCGTGCAGGTTCAGGACGTGGCCTTCGAGAACCGCCCGGCACAGGTTCTCCCGGGTCATCGAATCGAGCGCGAAGCCGAAGTATACGGGCGTGGCCCAAGGCAAGTCGGGTGTGCGCTCTCCTCCGAACCACGGGATGAGCATGCGGCCACCCTGCCAGGGCGACGTTCTCTTGATAATGGCGTCGAACTCACTATGGCTGAGCTTGTGCACCCGCAACATCTCGTTGTAGCCATTGGCGAGATTCGAGACGCAGAGGAGAGCCAGGTAGTGCCCCGTGCTGTCGCAGTAGGCGGCGATCTCGCCCTGCGGATCCACAAACGGCTCCTTCACGAAACAGGAGGCCGTGCCGCTCGTGCCCAGGCTAACGGTGACCAGTCCCTCACGAATATTGCCGGTTCCCAGCGCACCGTACATATTGTCGCCCGATCCCGCGTCGACCTTGCAGTCAGGTGAAAAGCCGAAGCGTCCGACGAGAGCCGGCGCGATCGTACCAATCGACTCATCGGCGGGACGAACGTCGGGGAGCTTCTCCATCAGACCCGGATCGATGACGTTGATCACCTCTCGTGACCATTGCCCTGTCGCTGGATTCCACAGAGCAGTTCCAGAGGTGTCGCCCGGCTCCATCACGGCGACGCCACCAGTCAGATACCAGTTGATGTAGTTGTGCACCAGAAAGAGGGTGGCAGATCGTTCGTAGATCTCTGGCTCGTGTCGCTTCAGGTGCAGGATCTTGCCCGCCGTGTAGCCGGGGCGTTGACTGTTACCCAAGGCTTCGATCATGGCCTCCGGCCCGCCGACAGCGTCCGTCAGGATCTCGCACTCCTCGGCCGTCGAATAGTCGTTCCAAAGCTTGCTGGTGGGGCGAGCCAGGTTGCCGTTGGCATCGAGCGCGACCAATCCGTGCTGCTGGGCGGACACAGAGAGGCAGCGAATCGCTCCGATCGGAACGTCCGAGGCCGCGAGGCTCTCGAACAGCCGGTCGACCGCCGCCAGCCACATTCTCGGGTCAGACTCCGACACCCCTTCGCCGAGCCCTTGGATGACTCCATCGCGCGTGCCGAACTCGGGCAGGTCGGCGTCGTAGTTGATGGCCTCGACGTGGCAGACATCCTCCGCATCGAGATCGATGACGACCAGCTTGCAGCCCTGCGTCGAAACGTCGAGCCCGGCAAAAAGACGACTCATCTGATGTAGTGGTAGATGCTGCTCTCGAAGGTTTCGTCGAGCTTCTTGCGCGACGTCCATGGGACTGAGCACTTCTCAGGAATCTTCGTCCGGGGGAGCGATCGGTTCAAGCCCGCCGACCGGCACACCGAGTTGCGGCCATAGTGGCGATTGATAGTCTTGCTCACGAGATGTCCCCCCGTGTCCCGACCAGCCCACTCTGCCGGAACATGGAGTTCTACTCAGATTCGGAGAAACCAGATGCCCGATAATCGTTATCTGATGCTCGCTTTTGCTGTCTTCATCGTCGCAGCCGGCTGTGGGGCTCCCCCCGCCGAACAGGCCGCGAAGTCCGTAGAAGATGCACCTGCCGCTGACCCCTACTTCTCACTCGAGGGCGTCGATGAAGGCGCGCTGGCGGAGGTTTTCTCCAAAGGCGTGGACGTATTCGGAGTCAAGGTAGTCGCCACCGATGGAGTGCCAGATTCCAAGGTGTTGCACGCGGCTGGCGTCCTGGCCCAATACCTCGACAATGACGAAGACGGGATGCCCGACAACCCGGCTGTCGTCGAGGCAATGGTTGCCGAGAAGGCCGTCTTGGTGATGTTCGCCGACTTCGAGGAGCGCGACAGGCGGGGCAGGGCGCTGTGGGAGTCGGGCCAGGTGGATGACTACGCGATGCAGGACCTCGAGGGCCACGAGACGTTACCCGAGGATGGCAGCTTCGACGGGGCCATCGAGGAAGTGCTACATCTCGTGACATTCGCAGGCTATGAGAAGGCCTATCCCTCGGTCTTCGGTTCCGACCCGGGAAGCGAGATCGGCGACGCGATGGATCTGGCTCGCGGCGGCCGGTTCCTCGAGGTCCCCGACGAGTACCCCGAGGAGGCTTGGTACCACTACACCGATGAGACCTGCGAGTACGGCTGCATGGTGCACGAGTACTTCTACTGGGCCCTTACGACCCTGCTCGATGCGCAGTCAGATCCGGATCGCTGTGAGTGGCTTGCCAACGAGTGGGAGTTGTGCACACCTGAGGCGCTACGGGAAGGGGACGTGGCGATCTACGCGCTCCTCACCAACCCCGAGTACAAGATCGCCACGGTGTTGCCGGACGGTGACTATCGCCCGGATCAGCACTAGGAATCGGCGCCCTTTTCTCTCAAGGCCGCCAGAACCTTCTCGGCGGTGATCGGCAGCGAGTTGACCCGCACGCCGATGGCGTCCTCGATGGCGTTGGCGATAGCCCCGATGACGGGCAGGGTTGCGCCCTCACCAACCTCCTTGGCCCCGTACGGTCCGGCGGGCTCGTACGAGTCCACCCAGCCGCTATCGATCGGCGGAACGTCCTGGGCGGTCGGCAGGAGATAGTCGTGCAGGTTGGGGTTGAGGAGGTTTCCCTGCTCATCGAAGGCGACGTCCTCCAGCAGAGTCTCGCCCAACATCATCGCAATGGCGCCTTCCGCCTGACCTTCCACTGCCATCGGGTTGATGGGCGTACCCAGGTCGTGGGCGTCGGTGAACTTCACCACCGAGACCTTGCCGGTTTCGGTGTCGACCTCGACCTCGCAAACGCACGCGGTGAATGAATAGGCTGGCGAGGTGCCTACCGTCGAACCCTTGAAGTCGCCGCCGAGCCCCTCGGGCGGGGAGTAGTGACCGCGGCCCACCAACGGACCATTCTCGGAGAAGCACCTTGCTGCCACTTCAGG
>CALAKE010000274.1 GCA_937922775.1 uncultured bacterium
CCGACCACGGCGACATGCTCGGCTCGCAAGGCCACCGGCTCAAACAGCGCCCCTGGGAAGAATCGATCAACATCCCGTTCATCCTCCGCTATCCGGAAGAGATCGAACCGGGCCAGGAGCGCGACTGGTTGGTCGCCACGGTCGACATGATGCCCACGGTGTTGGGGCTGATTGACAGACCTGTTCCAGAGACGGTCGAAGGGCTGGATCTTTCCGCTCTGTTCCGGGGAACTTCGACCGAGGAACGAGAGGCCGTGTTTCTCTTCAACGTACACGACGGTTACGGGCCCGGTACCGACTGGCGGGGAATCCGCACCAAGGAGTGGGTCTATGCCCGCCACTACGCCGGCGACTGGGTTCTGTACGACCTGACGAACGACCCCTACGAGCTTCACAATCTGGTCGACGACGACAACTACGCCAGCGTGAAGCAAGATCTGCGGCAGCAGTTGAGCGAACTGCGGCGCGCGTTGGGCGAAGCGATCCCGCTCGTCGGTATCGACCCGGATCCGATTCGATTGCCAGGGACATCGGCAGAAGGCGGAGATGACGAATCGGCAAGACCCCGGGAAGGAAGATCGGCACCGCGATGACTTATAGAAAACTGCGCCTGACGGTTCAGGCCGTGATCGTGCTGGTCTGCTCGGTGGCGTGCTCGAGCTCATGGGCCGCCCAGGACGTGGCCGAACCCCTGAATTTCCTGCTGATCACGGTCGATGACCTGGATTGGACCTCGGTTGGTGTCTACGGCTCTGGGGTCGACGACATCACACCGAACATCGACAGCCTCGCTGCCGAGGGCCTGCGGTTCACCAACGCCCACGTCAACATTGCCGTTTGCCAGCCCAGCCGCCAGTCGATGATGACCGGCAGGTTTCCGCACAATATCGGCGCCCCCGGCTTTCAACCCATCGCCGCCGACGTTCCCATCCTGCAGGAAGTCCTCAGGAATGCCGGTTATCTGAACGGCAGCATCGGCAAGACCCGCCATCTGCAGCCCATCAATCGGTTCGGCTGGGACATGGGGCCCGATGCGAACAATCCGGGCGAAGGGATCTGGATGCACCACCTGGGAAACGGCCGGGATATCGGGCTCTACGAGAAGTACACGACCGAATTCCTCAGGCTGGCCAGGGAGAAGGACAGGCCCTTCTTCCTCATGTTCAACACCCACGATCCCCACAAGCCCTTTTATGGCGACGGGGGCGAGGAGTTCGACTATCCCGTCAGCCGCGTCTACTCGCCCGAGGAGATCGAGGTGCCCGGCTACCTGCCGGACCTGCCTGAGGTGCGCGAGGAGCTTGCCAGGTACTTCACCAGCTCGCACCGCGCCGATGATATCGTCGGCGCCGTTCTAAAGACTCTCGACCGGGAGGGCTTCCGCGAAAACACCCTGGTGATGTTCATCAGCGACAACGGCAGCTCCTTCCCCTTCTCCAAGTCGAACGTGTATCTGAACAGCACCAAGACGCCCTGGATCATTCGCTGGCCCGGTGTCGTACCGCCGGGCAGACTCGACACCACGCACTTCATCTCGGGCATCGACTACATGCCGACCATCCTCGAGGCGGCCGGACTCGAGCAGATTCCCGGCATCGACGGCAAGTCCTTCCTGCCGCTGCTCCGGGGCGGCGAACAAGGATGGCGCAGGTTCGTATTCACCGAGTACAACGAGACCTTCTACAAGCTGCCGCTACACATGCGGGCGATCCAGAACGAAGAGTTCGGATACATCTACAATGCCTTCTATGGGCTCCAGAATGTGGAAATGGAGGGCTCAGACGGGCCTACTTGGGACGCAATGGTCGAAGCGGGCAAAACGGACGCGGCCATCCAGGCGCGTGTCGACCTGTTCTACAACCGTGTTCCGGAAGAGCTGTACCACTACAAGACCGACCCCGACGGCCTGGTGAACCTGGTTGAAGAGCCGGCATACGCGGACATCCTGGCGGAGCTGCGCCAGCAACTGGCCAACGAGATGTACGTGACGAACGACTTTTTGCTGGGGCGTTTTGAAGAGACCTACGGCATCAGGGGCGTGGAAATCGTGATCGGCTGTACCGACAAGAGCGACGCCAGCTTCAACCCGCGGGCCAACCGGCATGACCACAAACTATGCTCAGGGGAGCGTTCGTAATCATGGTTGATGAGCGACAGCCGACAGGCGCGCTACCGCGCAACAACACCCCTGAGCGGGTGCTGGCCCGTGCGCTCCTGCACGTGCTCTCGGACATGAAGGCGCGCGGCGAGGACGACCCGGAGCATCTCGAGGAATCCAACGCTTTCGCGATCTTCATGGCGGAGCACTCGGAACGTCTGGCGTCCGACTAGCCCACAAGGTCACCCACGGTGATGCCCAGGGCGTCGGCGAACACCAACGGGTCGATCGGATGTGGAAGCGGCCGATCAGTGGCTGCCCCAGCGCGTCCTCGAACGGCCCGCCCGGCTGGCGCTAGTCGCGTCACGAATCCTACGAGTTGACTCTGTGCTCGAAGTCTCGAAGGTCATCTAGGATCGACTCCCAAGTTGGAGGCTCTCCAAAGATCATGGGGTCCATGCCCGCATAGTCTCTGGCGAGGCCCGCGCCGAAGCTACCAGAGGGAACTAATGCGAGAGTTCCGGGAGTTGCTGCGTCATAGTTGGCCCAACCTCTAGGAAAGAACGCCTTCTTGTGAGCCACGACCTGCTCGAGCAGATCGATTCTGCCCAGCGAAGTCTCCCCGCGCCCGCCTCTAATCATCATCGCCAGGTCGTAACAGTGCCTGGAAGCACGTTGCCAGGCTCTTCCCGCAGGCGTCCCAGGTCTATGATTCTCGGCGTGCAGGATAGTTGCCTTTTCCCAGAAGGTCCGCTCGGCAGCGAGCGTCTTGACGCCACAGCTTTCCTGAATGAATTCTCTCGGAAACTCCTCAGCTGCGTAGGGCCTGATGGCCACCTCCTCCGACGGTTCGTGATCGGATCTCGCCCCAAGCGCGAGCCGGACCGACGGCACAATGTAGCCGAGGCCCGCATAGTCCCTTTTGTCCAAGGTAACCGGGTATCTGAACAGTAGGGTTTGCTGATCAGGGTCGTCCGCCGCCAGCTCGACGTCCCACCCGTCCTCGCCAGCAATCGAGCTGAAGCTCGAACGCAGTGCAGGAACAAGGACGTCCATGATCTGACTTCGGCAAGCGCGCGCCAATTCCTCGACCGCACGCTTCCGAGCGTTGGTGCCCTGGATCTGGAGTGGGTCGCGTTCGCCCTCGAAGCCAAAACCGGTCCTGTCGTAGGCGAGGTCGACGTCCTCGGAGAATCGTTCGATCAGCCGAAAGGCCTTCGATAGGGAGGTGCCTCCCTTGAACAGGAGGTTCCTGCCCTCCTCGAGATTCGCCATCCGGTGCAGTGCCCAGCATACCCAGAAGTCCTTTTCGACGATCACCGCGGCAACACCCATCCTGGCGGCTGTCTCGCGAAACAGCACCGCCCGGTCGTCCCTTGGCATCACCGCAACGGTATCCAACGGACTCAACCACCTCCCGCTCTGGCGTCCTTCGCAATCCGGTTCACTGCCGGACGCATCCAGGCCGGCATCTCCGGCTGCAATTGCAGTAGCCGGGCCTTGTCGTGAGGACTCAATGTGTTCCTCAGGCTCTGAATCGTGTCATTCATCACTCCATCACGTCCCAAGAAGCGGAGAGCTTGATAGACACTTCCCGCGGTGGTTCCCAAGCCTGACAAGCTGCGTGGGGCTGCGTGTTTGAAAGTGATCATCTGGTTGCCGACTGCGACCTTTCGAGAAGGGCCATCAGTTATATAGACGGCCTTCGCCGGCACCTGTGACGAAAGACCCAGCATGTTTGCGGCATGTGCGCCCGCCACCTGAACCTTGCTACCTGTACTTCGGGCAAGGGCCTGAGCCATTGACTCCAGAGATGGGGACAAGTCGCCGTATCGACTGTGTTGCTTTGGATAGTCGTACAGACCTCGCACCAGGCGGCGGATCCTTCCGGCTTCTACAAGTCGAGTCAGCGTTTGGTCAACGGCTCCCCGGCTTCCGAGATCGAGGAAGTCCTTGGGCACAAAGACCCACCCTCGCCCCCTTCGCTTGATGCGGTTCCATACCCTGTCGGTGGTCTTCGCCATGTGCTTCTTCTCAGAGCTGAATCTCAGTGACTTATTTGTAAGAAATAATATATAATATTACTGACAAAAGCAACACCGCTAGATGAGCCCAGATGGGCACATGGAAGCCCTAGGAATAGGATTTCGAGAGACTGACCCAATACCTCATACTCCGCCTCCTCAACGGGACAGTCCTACTCAAACTCTTACCGCAGGCCCCACGGTTGCCACGTTCAAGCAACGTGAGTGCGCGGCTGGTCCCTGTGTAAAAACTCCGATGCTGGAATCTGATTAAAATAAGTACTGCAAAATCAGAGGAGGAGCAACGGTTGTAGGGCCTGAGGCACAGGGTTAGGGTGCAGTTCCACATGGGAGGGATCATGAATGACCAAAAGCTATTTCGATTCGAGATCCTCTTACTACTGTTAGCCGGCACCATCATGTTCTTGTCTGTCGTGCTGGCGCAGACCGATGCTGACACCACGGCTCCCCAACTCAGCCAGGGGCCCAAGAAAGAGGCTGTCGGCGATCAGGTGATGGTGAGCACCCAGCTCCCACAAGCGACTGAAACAGCTCTGGCAGTGCTTCGGGACGGCGGCAACGCCTTCGACGCCTTCATCGCGACCGTGTTGCTACAGCAGGTCGTGGAGCCACACATGCTGGGGCATTTCGGCGTGATGACCGGCCTGATCTACGATGCGGAAACGGGAGAATACTGGCATTTTGACGGCACCGGCGAACGCCCTCTCGGCACCCGCGGCGAAACGGGAGATCCTCATAAGGTTTCCATCGGCGGAACCGTAAAGGCTCTCGAGGAAATCTGGAAACGGTATGGCACGAAGTCGTGGGAGTACTACTTCGAGCCCGCCATCGAGGCCGCCGAAGAGGGAGTCCTGGTGACCTCCTACATGTACGGCATCCTCTATGCCGCCTGGGAGAATCCTGACGCGATGTGGCCGGAAGGAGTTCGAGATCTGGTCGACAACAAAGAAGCCCGTGACTTCT